>CALGTT010000498.1 GCA_937901485.1 uncultured Ruminococcus sp. | reverse complement strand
CATACGGTGGTCGCCGGACGCAGTGACGGTGCAGGAATTGAGCAGAATGGCATCCGCTGTTTCCGGCGCGGACACGATCTCCCAGCCCTCCTGACGCAGCAGCGCGGCAATGCCCTCCGTTTCGATCGCGTTGACCTTGCAGCCAAAATTTTGTATGAATATCTTCATTGCAATGCTCTCCTTTCCCTGCGCAGTGACCTGACGTATCGTCCGTACATCCCTGCTTCGTAACTGTATATTGCCAGTTTACAGCCATTTTGTAATGTTCTGCATTTGTTTTGTAACCACTCATGGAAAACCTGTCTAAAAAAGATAAAACGCTGTCATTCCTATTATATCAAATTGCTGAAAATTGTGCAAGCCCCTTGACATCCTGTGCGTTTCGTGGTATGCTATAGTCACAGCAGAAAAAGCTGTACACAAGGAAAAAAGACAAACGGCTTAGGAGGTATTTTTATGACAACAACAACAGTTTCTTTGAAGGCAATCGACGATGTGAAGGATTTCGTAAATACGATCATGCGTTTTGAGTTCGACATTGACCTTGTTTCCGGCAGATATGCAATCGACGCGAAGTCCATCATGGGTATTTTCAGCCTGGATCTGTCCAAGCCGATCGAGCTGCGTGCTTACACAGATGATGCAGAAAAGCTGTTCGAGGCAATCGACAAGTTCATCATCAAGTAAGGACAACTCCCCACATCCGGCGCAATGCTGCCGGTATCTGCGAAATGATATGGCTGCTGTACGAGCATGGTACAGCAGCCTTTTTTATGTGAAGAGAAACCGCCACATTTTCCGCACGGCATAGCCGAAACTGATCTCCGGCACATCGCCCGCCGCCAGCAGGGGAACACTGCAAAGCAGGGTGTCACCGTGATAGAAATGCACCGTTCCCACCGCCTGCCCGTCACGCACCGGAGCCTGCACATGCTCCGGCAGCACAAGCACCGTTTCCAGTTCGCTCGCGCTCTGCGGAACGGCAAGCTCCGGCAGAGCGGCAAGGCGCAGGAGCACTGCCGATTCCGTGCCGCCGAGAATGGAAAGCGGCATGAGAAATTCTTCCGCAAGTGCCGGCAGTGTGAGCTTGTAATTGGAAAAGCCTTTGTTCAGCAGACGCTTGGCGATTGCAAAGCGTTCGTCCTCGTCCGCACAGCCCAGCACCACCGCCGCGCAGACCATCCCGTCCTGTCCGCGTGCCGCGATCAGGCATTGCCCCGATGCCTCGGAATGCCCTGCTTTCAGCCCAAGACACCCCTCCATCGTCCGCGTGAACGTGTTCTCGTTCACGATCTCCACCGTTTCATCGCGCAGGAATGTCCGCCATGTCGTCAGATAGGGCGTGAGACTCTCGCACTCCAGTACGGCACAGGCAAGCAGCCCCATGTCACGCGCAGTCGAATATGCCATCGGATCATCGTAGCCCTGCGGTGAGGTGAAATGCGTGCTGCGCATCCCAAGGTCGAACGCCGCCGCATTCATGTCCCTGACAAAAGCCGCCTCGCTCCCCGAAAGATGCACCGCCAGCACCGCCGCCGCCACCGTGTTCCACCATGGTCACTACTACCACGCGGCGGCCGTCTTTCTCGCCCCACGAGCCTATCCACGCATGGTCGCGCTGGCGGAACTCCATCTCGGCGCTTTTCAGGCGTCTGTCGCCCTTCATGCGTATCTTC
>CALGTT010000497.1 GCA_937901485.1 uncultured Ruminococcus sp. | reverse complement strand
TGATATAAGGGCAAAGTATGGATTATAAGGTGGTAGTAACAAAAGATGCTGAAGAGGATTTGGAACGCTTTATCAAGTATCTGATCTTTGAGAAGAAAAGCTTGCAAGCAGCAGAAAATGTGCTGAATGATTATGATGCGACCATTGAAAGTTTAAGACATGTGGCAGGAAGGTTAAAACTGTGTGATAATCCAGGATTACATCAGTTAAAATATCGTCGTATAAACTTTTTGAACCATAGATATTTTATGTTATATCGTATTGTGGACGATTTGGTGTATATAGATAATATTTTTCATGAGTTACAGGATTATGAAAATAAAATGTATTAGTAGTTTAGTGAGATGAATTTGAAGTTGTAGGCGGTTAAAATATGTGTAAGGTATCAAAAATCTTAAAGTATTTTGTTTTTATTGCTACGACTCTTGCAATAGCTGGAGTGTTTTATGAAGGTATGGCACTGAAATGGTTTGATATTGTAGGAGTATTTATTTTAACAATGGATGTGTCATTCATAATATCTACTCTTGTTAATTTAGTTGTTGATAGAAAAACAAAATGGATATATGTAAATATTTTTTCGATTCTAATGATAATAGTAGCAGTGGCTATGAAACTATTCGCAATTGCTTATCCGATATGGTCACTTGTATTTTGGTATTTTTACATATGGTTTGTATATGGAATACAAATAAGTTGTAATAAAAAGTAGGATTTGTTTTGAGATTAAAGATGAAAATTTGAATTTCGAGGTGTCATATGAATTTATTTATCAACAAGATAGTGAGTAGTATAGTGCAAATAATTTTGTTTGCGATTATACCATTTATTTGGTGGTTAGCAACTGCAAGAAAACAACAAAAATTTGCAGAGTGGATTGGATTGAAGAAAATTGAGGGTGGTAAGAAAACATTAACTGCAATTATTATTGTTTCCATTGCTTTTTTATTTTCAGGAGCAATAACCCTATATGCGATAAAAGGGATTGAAACAGCAACTTCTGAATTTACAGGACTTGGAATCATGGCAATTCCAGCAATAGTTGTTTATGCTGCTTTTAATACTGCATTTCCAGAAGAATTGTTATTCAGAGGATTCTTGTTGAAGAGACTGGCAAATAAGTTTGGATTTAATATAGCAAATATTATGCAAGCATTATTATTTGGTGCGCTACATGGAGTAATGTTCTTTTTGCTCGTAGGTGTGGTAAAAGCTATTTTGATAATCCTGTTTACTGGAGTTATTGCATGGTTTATGGGATATATTAATGAAAAGTATTCGAATGGTTCAATAATTCCGAGTTGGATTATACATACTATTTCCAATTTATTTTCGGGTATTTGTGCTGCATTTTTGATAATTTAAATACGATGAGCATTTACTATTCAGCTTTACTTATACTATGAATTAAAAATAGCCTTATCCATTGTGTGTATGGATAGGGCTATTTTCACGGTCGGGAGCGATTATCTCGCTCCTTTATTTCTGTTTCGATAAGGTTGGCTGTCGTTTAGTATGTCAGCCTTTTCCTGATACCGCTTTATTTTTTTCGTGCATGGTTTCGGCTTTTGGAGTTGCTTTCGGAGCTGACGGACCTTTCGGGGGCGGTTTTCTTTTGCGCTTACACCAAGTACAAAAGGCGGCAAATGTCAGCGGCGACCCGCCGCTGCCGCTTGCACGAAGTGCAAAGGCAGCAAATGTCAGCGGCGACTCGCCGCTTTTATACAATATATCCATGATGGATATATTGATTTTGTGCATCCCTCCAAAATGCAGAGAAACCCCTTGACTATCCATGATGGATATAGTACAATATATCCATGATGGATATACAAAATACAAGGAGGTATGGCATATGGCAAAAACAAGCCCCTATGAATCGGGGGAACTGACGGACAGCATTTTTCTGATCCTCCTGACAATGCTTCAGCCGGTGCATGGTTACGGCATTATGCAGACGCTTTCGGAGCTGACGGAGGGAGAAGTAGTGATCGGCCCTGCAACGATGTATACGACACTGAAAAAGATGAAAACCGCCGACTGGATCCGGGAGGAAAAGGGCGAAGATGCGAAGATCCTCTATCAGGTCACGGAACAGGGACGGAACGTGCTGGAACAGGATTATGCAAGAAGAAAGCACATGATGCAGCTTGCGGACAGAATGCTGGGAGGGAAAAGCGATGGCAAAATATAAATATCGTATGGGAAATGGTCTGGCGATCTCGCCGGAAAAGGATATGCAGATGTTTGCGGAAATGAGTGCAAAGGGCTGGCATCTGGAGGAAAACGATGGGATACTCTTCCGCTTTGCACAGGGCGAGCCGCACCGTTATATCTATGCGCTGAATATGGATGAGGACACGGATGAAACAATGTACGAAACCTATGCACAGTGCGGCTGGACTCCGGTCATCAAGGAAAAGGGAATGCACATTTTTCGTGCGGAGGAGGGCACACCGCCCATCTTCAGCGATACGGCATCGAAGCTGGAGATTCTGGAGAAAGAACGCCGGAAATTCGGAATCTATGCACTGGTCTTGAGCATCATCACCGTTCTCCTGCTGATCATCGGTGACATGACGCAGAGTATGCTTTTGCAGATCCTGTCCCTGATCGGTCTGATGCATGTGATCTTCGGGGCATTCCCGTTTCTGGGGCTGTGCAGACAGATCCGTGAGGAACGCAGAAAGGAGAAGAACGATGATTGAGGTGAATTTTGCTGCAGTGGCTGCATTCCTGATTGCTGTGTACTATACCGTGAAAGCAGCTGTAAAAAGCGGGATACGGGAAATGACAGGGGCTCAGGATGATGATGACGATGAGCCGGATTTTTTGGAAGAAGTATGATCGAAACCGCCCTTTCAGGGGCGGTTTTCTTTTGCGCTTGCATGAAGTGCATAAGGCAGTGAATGTCAGCGGCGACCCGCCGCTGCCGCTTGCACGAAGTGCAAAGGCAGCAAATGTCAGCGGCGACTCGCCGCCGGTTTTTCTTGACTTTCCCCATCTCCTGTGCTATAATGAGAAAAATTCATCAAAATCAGATGCGCTGATTTTCTTCGAAAAATAGCCGTTGCAACGAATGTTAACACGTTTGTCAGCGTACATTGACGGATTGCAAGGCATAATTGGTAGACCTTTTTGCAGGAAAATGCTATGATATACCCATCAACTGATGGGAGGAAACCACAATGAAAAAATGGAAACAATACCTGCAGGCAATCAGCCCTTTCAACAACCGGACGGATATGCCGGATGTGCCGTTCGTGCTCAAAAAGATTCTTGCATTCTGGCTGTGCTATATCATAGGTTTATGTGTGGCGGAGGGGATTGCCATTCTTCTGCATTTTGCACTTGGGAAAAATGTTTTCGCCGGAGAAATGCTCGATGCGCAGACCATCATGCTGATCACCTATTATGGATTCGGCATCGTGGCAGGGACGGCACTGTTCTATTGGAAATGGATCGAGAAAAAGCCCCTCTCCGAAATGGGGCTGACAGGGAATATCAGGCATTATTTTTTGGGGATGTTCATCGGAATTCTGCTGCTGCTGTTTACCGTCATCGCAATCATTCTGACAGGCGGCATGGAATTTTGCGGCATCTCCGGAAATAGCAATCCCACGATGCTTCTGCTTCTGATTGGCGGCTTTGTGGTGCAGGGTGCGGCGGAAGAATTCCTCTGCCGTGGAATCGTACTCCATGCGCTGAAAGCAAAGCCCTCCGTTCGGATCGCTGTTTCCGTCAGCACGGGGTTGTTCCTGATACCCCATCTGCCGACGCTGTTGGAGGCAGAAATATTGTATGGTGTGGTCGGCATAATCAATCTTGTGCTGATTTCGTGCATCCTCTCCCTGCTGACGATTCGGTTCGGGAGCATCTGGGCGGCGTGTGGTCTGCATTCATGTTGGAATGCGGTTCTGTACGGCGTTCTGGGGCTGAACCTCAGCGGAAATGAGGAAACGATAACCGCCATATTCCAGCTGCGAACCGTAGGAGAAATCTGGAACGGCGGCAGTTATGGCATAGAGGCAAGTATTGTGACAACAGCAGTACTGGGAATATCGCTGGCTGTCATGGTAACTATATGGAAAGGCAGGAATGAACATCATGGAATTTCATCATAAATTGTACGAACTGCGGAAACAGAGGGGTTTTTCGCAGGAGGAGCTTGCGCATCGTCTGCATGTATCCCGACAGACTGTTTCCAAATGGGAATTGGGCGATTCCACTCCGGATATGGAAAAGCTGATTGCAATGAGTGATCTGTTTGAAATTTCGCTGGATGCGCTTGTTCTGGATAAAACACCCCCGCAGGCAGAAACGTCCGCACAGCAGGAAATCATCCATGAAATCGGGCAGAAAGTATTCACGGATGCAAATAAGACAAAAGCAAAATGCGGCTTAAAAATCGGACTCATTGTTTTAGGCGCAGTTTTGCTGATTGACTTCATTTCGATGATTGTGTATTTCGTGCTGTACGGGTTTCCGGAATAAGGAAAAATGTTGACTTTCCCCATCTCCTGTGCTATAATGAGGAAAAATACATCTTAGGAGGCAGATCATGGGTACAGTCAGAACAAACGGACATGCGGAGCAGGAATTTGAAGCGGAGATCTTCACGATCAACATCGAGATCAAAGCCGCTGCACGATCCTCCGGCGAGGCGATCACCGCCGGAAAGAAGCAGACGGAATATTTCCTGCAGACCATGCTTGACCGGATGGAGCTTGCACCGGAAGCTTTCTTTATGAAGAACTATTCCGTCAGTCAGTCCTATGGCGATCAGCCGCAGTACCGCTTTTCCAGAAGCGTTTCCATCAAGGTGAATGCCGATCCCGTCCTTGTGGAACAGCTGACGGATCTGCTGGAAAACATGTCCGATGTGGAATTCCACATGGCGCATTCTCTCGCGGATGTGAGCGAAAAAGAACAGCTTGTCCTGCAACATGCCGTTGCCGATGCCCGTGCAAAGGCGGATATGCTCGCTTCTGCGCTGGGACAGAAGATCAGCGGCGTGAAATCGGTTAATTTCGACTGCCCGGAATGCCCTGCACCGGATGGACAGATCCTCCGCTGTGCCTGCGCAGCCCCCAAAACCCTTGCAAGCCGCCTGCATAAGCCCATGGAAAAGATCTCCAAGGATATTGAGATTGAGTGGGAGATGGCGTAAAGGCGCATCCATATGTACCATTCCGTCAATGAACCCAACACATTCAATTTCCATAGAATGGCATCAATACAGCAATGTACAGTGGTGAAAATCAAAGACTTTCATCATACAGTGCAGGAAATTTGTCCGATTTGTGCAAAATGACGGCTCAGATTGTACAAATCTGACAAAATCGAAAACAACTATTGCAGTTTTCCTGTGTTTGTGTTATAATGGTAGAAGGAAATATACGGGTGTACAGCAAGATTTGTGCAGCCGGACATGCAAAGGAGATAATGAATTATGGCGGCAAAAACATGTTACAACTGCGGCAAGAAGCTGCACGGCAACAGCGTAAACTGCACAAACTGCGGTGCACATCAGTGGCGCGAGGGCACGGATAAGATGGGCGTAGAGCAGCTCAAGAACATTGCGGATGAGGAATTCCGTCAGGGCAAGCTCGGCACATCCGAAACCCACACCCAGCACATGGAAAAGGCAATGTTCCTGTATCGTCTGATCGCAGAGCGCATTGATACCATGTCCTCCCGTCTGGAAGACATCGAACCGATGGAGAAGTGCGTGCACATGCTCGACTACATCATCATGCAGGACCGCAAGGCTGGTCTGTCCAGCAGCGAAAACCGTCAGCTTCGCTACAGAGAGCTGATGAACAAGATCTCCAACATGAAGGAAAACCTCCTGCTTGAGCGCATCGAAAAGACACGCAAGGACGAAGAACCCGCTGCGGACAAGAAGCAGATGGTAACTTCCGACAAGCTCGACGAGCTGGTGGATTATGCGATCTTCACCGTATCCGAAATGGACGAGAACGGCACATGGACATTCCTCGGCAAGCCGAGAACCAAGAATTACATGATCAGCATGTTCAGCTTCCTGCGTGACATCAAGGATCAGCTCCCCACCCTCGAACAGAAGGAGCGCGAGGTGCTGCTGCATGTGATGTTCCAGGTAGCCGACAGCTACGAAAAGGGCACATATCCCTTCCCGCAGGATCCCACCCGTGCAATCGACTGGCACGAGGAGGCATCCATCAGAGGTCTGGTGCTTTCCCAGCTTGCAATCGGTGACATCTACCTCAAGGGCAGCGGCGGTATGCGTTCCCAGCCTGAAAAGGCACTGGAATGGTATGAAAAGGCACTGGCATGTGACAGTTCCCCCAAGGTGAACGAATATGCACAGGCTGCAATTGCACATATTAAGTCACTTGCTGAATAATGTATCTGAGAAGCCGGCAGTTTTGCCGGCTTTTTGTTATCTCACCGTCACCGTGATCTCCACACTCCCCTCCGCGTCATCCAGTCCCCCGTAGGCGCGAAGCTCCGCCATGCCGATCACATCCGCATCCGCGGCAAGCATTTCGGAAACCGCTTGGCGGCATTGGCTGAGGATCTTCCGGCGCAGGACGCTTTTGGCATTCTCCGGACAATCGTCCGTGCTGACTGTGACCTGATACTGCAATGTGCCGTTCACGGCGGACTTGCGGAGCGTACTGCGCAGAACATGGACATCCTTCAGCCCGTCCTCCGTTTCCGCTGTCAGCGTGAAATCCGGCTTCCCATGCCTGCGCAGCCAGTACATGCCCTGTGCCGCTTCCGGTGAAAGTGCCGTACATGTGCCATCCGTGTGCAGGAGCACCATTTTCAGCCCGTGATCGGTCAGCGCAGGGAGCAGTGCGGTTTCCTTGCTGCCGAGCCATTCGTCCAGCACCGTGGAGCTGTCCGTCAGGGCAAGCAGACCGTCACGCTCCCCCATGCGCACGCTCTCCAGAACCGCGGCAGGATCTGCCTTTGTGATGCAGTCCGCCACCTGCGCATAGAGGAGCTTGCAGGCAGGCGGAATGCCCTGTTCCATGAGCAGATCCCTTGTGTCCGCAAACGTCCTGCTCCCGTCCAGACACAGCAGCTCCGTGTGCCCGATGAAGATCCTGCCGCCCTGTGCAGCCTCACCGCTGCGGATGGCATCTGCGGCAGTCCTGCCGCTGGCGGCAAATGCCTTGTCACCGCTGAATGTCTTCGCATAGAGTGTCAGCTCCGCATCGCCCGTGATGCCCAGTGCCTGCGTGAAGATATGCTCACTGATGTGCTCCGTTCCGCAGCCCGTCAGAAGCAGGGGCAGCAGAACCAGCGGAAGCAGGTGGTGTCTTTTCATGGGAAAACCTCCGGTTCAGATAGAATAGCAGGGGAATGACAAATGCCGTCAGCACGGTCAGAATGCCGCAGATCAGCTCCGCCGGCTGTCGGGTGAGGGGCAGACTGTAGGACAGCAGGAGCATCACTGCAAGCGACACAGGCGCGGCGGCACGCAGTTTCGGAAACATCGCGTGCAGCAGATGCGAGATCACGCCCGTCTGGAGTGTGATGTGCATCACAAAGAGCATGACGAACACAAGGATATACAGTGCGTCCGCTCGCTGTGACTGGAGGGGCTGGGAAAGGGCAGTCAGTGTGAAGAACGGATACCCCGACAGCCCTGCGAGCCGCCCTGCCGCACAGATGCACAGAAAGATCACCAGACAGGCAAACGCCGCTTTTCCGGCAAGAAAGCCCCAGACCGCACGCTGTCTGCCGCCCTTTGCACGGTCGAGGAGCACAAATGCCGCCGTCAGCTCACCGCAGAGACAGAAATAGGAGATGCCGCTTTGCAGAAAGCCCTCCGATTCCGGCGCAAGCCTTGTGATGTCCACGCGGCTGTACGCGCCGATGCAGAGCACCAGCACCGACAGCGCAAGAACGCCCAGCATCAGCGGCGCACAGCGTGCCATTGCCTTCAGACCGAGCGAACAGGTGTACAGGCAGGTGATGACCATCAGCACCGCCGCCGTGCTGCCCGACAGGGGCAGGGAGATCTCTGCGGAAACCTCCCAGAAACGGGAAAACCCGACCGCCCCCCAGAGCAGGAAGAACAGGACGTAAACAAAGCCCAGCATTTTGTGTCCGGTGATGGTCTGCCAAAATGAGAAGCCGCCGCGTGCCAGCAGGAGCATCGGGATGGTCAGGAGAAGCTGTACGGCAAGTGCCGCGGCAATGCCGATGAGCTGTGCGCCGCCCTGCATCTGCGGAATGCAGAGCACCTGCCACGCCGCAGACAGCATCAGGATCGCAAAGAGCTGACTGCTGTGAATCTTATTCATGGTATTCCTCCACTGTAAAATGTCCGCGCTGAAGCCTGCGGAAATTCACGCGCGTTGCCACATCCCGCATCCCGCGCCAGTGCATGGGCGAGAGGGGCGCGGTCAGGGGATAGCCGAACGATTCGCACGCGCAGAGATTGAACATGACTGCCATGCCCAGCAGTGCCGTGCCGTACAGCCCCCACAAGCCGCCGCAGAGGATGAAGGCAATGCGCAGAATGGTGATCGCCTGATTCAGATCGGGCAGGACATAGCCGGCGATTACGGAAATGGCGACCATCGTCAGCACGGGCGTGCTGATAAGTCCCGAAGACACCGCCGCATCTCCGATGATCAGCCCAGCCACGATGCTCACCGCACCGCCCACGGCTTTTGGCAGGCGCAGTCCTGCCTCACGCACGATCTCATACATCAGCAGCACGCCGACCGCCTCCGCCGTCAGGGACAGCGGTGCTTTCGCTTCTGCCTCCGAAAGGATCAGGAGGAGCGTGCTGTTGAGAAGCTCCTGATGATGCGTGCAGATGGCAATATACAGTGCCGGCAGGAGCAGCGCGATCAAGAAGGCGGCATATTTCAGCCAGCGGATGAGCGTGGCATAATAGGGCTTGAAATTATAGTCATCCAACGCCTGAAAGCTCTCCACAAAGAGCTTGGGCACGACCATTGCAAAGGGCGAGCCGTCTATGAGGATGCCCACGCGCCCCTCCAGCAGCTTTGCACAGAGCACATCCGGACGCTCCGTCAGGCTCACGGTATCAAACAGATTGCCGCGCCGGTTTTCAAGAAACGGCTGCAAATAGCCCGTGGAGAGGATCGTTTCCAGTTCCGTTGACTGTAAGCGTTCCTTGATCTGCCGCAGAAGCGTTTCGGGCACACGGTCATGCAGGTAGCACAGGCAGATGTCCGTCTGGCTGACCGTGCCGATGTTGAACAGCTCAAGCTTCAGAAACGGCGATTTCATGCGGCGGCGCAGGAGTGACATGTTCGGGCGGATGACCTCTACAAAGCCGTCGCGCGCACCGAGGACATTCGCTTCCCCCGACGGCTCGCCCACGCCGCGCCGGTCGTAGCCCTGTGCGCCGAATGCAAAGGCTCTGGTCTGCCCCTCGGCGATGAGCACGGCAAAGCCGGAATTGACCGTGCGGAACAGCTCACCGTAATTGTACACCACCGGACGGTCAACGGACAGCAGCAGGCGGCTGCGGACATGCTCGAACAATGCGTCACTGTCGGGCATGGGCGGCAGCTCCGTCAGCGGTTCAAAGACAAGATCCGCCAGAAAGCTCACGCCCACCATGCCCTCACAGGCAAGCAGCGCGCAGGGAATGCCGCCGATGGTGACGCGGTTGATGAGCATATCGGAGCTGTTTTGCGAAATATGACGGATATTCGCGATATTTTCTTCAAGACTTGCCGCAATCGGCTTGTTGTAGTAGTTGGGAACGGATTTTCCGGACATGGTATCACCTCTTGTGATAGTCTGCCGGATTTTCCGGAAATTATGCAGCAAATTGATGCATACAGCAATTTTTTTGCAGTCAGACATTGCAATTGATCCAAAAATATGGTATACTGATATGGAAGAAGAAAGAAAAGCATTCCAGAAAGGAAACCTATATGAAAAGAAAATGCATCGCATTTCTCACCGCAGCACTGCTTGCTGTGTCCGTCAGCGGCTGTGATGTGAAAAAGATCAGCCAGACCAATACATATAATCAGCCCGCTGAAACCAGCTATATTCCGGTAGCAACGGATACACCCTCCGTGTCCGTGGAGACCGGTACGCTCCCCGCGCCTGCCGCAGAAGATACTTCTGTCAAGCTCCTTGCGGTCGGGGATAATCTCGTGCAGAAGCGTGTCTATGAGGCAGCACAGAAATACGCGGAAAACGGCGAAGAATATAATTTCAATTACTGCTACAAGAACGTCGAGGACAGGATCGCCGCGGCGGATCTTGCGTTCATCAATCAGGAGACGATTATTGCCAATGACCAGTATGAGATCTCCGGCGCGAATCTCAATTTCAACTCTCCCACGGAGCTGGGCGACGAGGTCGTGGATCTCGGCTTTGATATCATCTGCATGTCCAACAACCACGCCCTTGACAAGGGCACGGGCGGTCTGAGCGCGACACTCGATTACTGGGAGAACAAGATCAGCGACGCGCAGTCCCCACTCTATGTCATCGGCGCGTACCGCAATGAGGAGGATATGGCGGATTACCGCATCTCCGAGGTCAACGGCATGAAGATCGGCTGGCTTGCCTACACCGAGCATATCAACGGCTACAGCCTGCCCGCAGATTCCCCCATGCGCCTGCCCAAAACCGATGAGAGAGCACTCATTGAAGCACAGATCAAAGAACTGAAGGAAATGACCGATGCCGTTGTCGTGTCCGCCCACTGGGGCACGGAGGATACCCATGTGGTCAATGAAAATGTGAAAAATCTCGCTCAGGATATGATCGAATGGGGCGCAGATGTCATCATCGGCACACACTCCCACACCCTCCAGACAATGGAATATATCACAAGAAGTGACGGAACGAAGGGCTTTGTGTTCTATTCTCTGGGTAATTTCATTTCCGCGCAGACCGATAACTTCAATATGATCGGCGGCATGGCAGAATTTGAGCTGAAGCGCACAAACGGCGAAGTGACCGTGGAACAGGTGCAGGTGACTCCCCTGATCACGCATTATGATGACGGAAATCTCTCCAATCTGCGCGTTTATCCCTATTATATGTACACCGGCGAGCTTGTCAGCGGACACGGTGTCCCCAATTCCCCGTGGGGTACGGCGAAGTCGTGGAGCTGGGATGTCATCTCGAAAATCGTCGAGGACAACATTCCTGAGGAATTCCGCCGACTGACGGAATAAACGCTTTGAAAAAATTGCACATATCTGTATGCTCCGAAACGAAAAATTCTAAAAATAACCTTAAAAAATTCCGATTTTGTGGAATCAGACTAATCAGGTATGTCTGATTTGTATAAAGTGATGATTTTTAAAAAAACTATTTACTTTTTTTCGTGACTGATATATAATAAAGATGTTATGGAGAAAATTACATAACTCAGGAGCTGCTTCACAATCGAATTATGCATAGTTTAAGCAAAATCTTTGTACGAAATGCCTAAAAGATGGTAAGCGTTTTCTATGTTTTAAACAAAATCAAATGAATTCTCTTGACTTATGTGATATTTTGTTCTATAA
>CALGTT010000496.1 GCA_937901485.1 uncultured Ruminococcus sp. | reverse complement strand
CGTCAGGTAATCGTCCTTGTGGAAGTCCTTGTCATCCTCCATGAAATCATACCAGTCCGCAAACAGTCCCTTGCTCGCAAGGCTGCCGAACTGCATTTCATCGGCACAGATGATATCTGCCACAATGCCGTCCAGCATATCCTGCTTGAACTGCTCCATGCCGCCTTTCCAGTCGTTTTCGTCGCTGTTGTACATGCCGTAGTCCTTGATCATGATACGGTATCCGTCCGCTGTGCGGTTGTAGTCCATGACCGCCTGTTTCAGGCTTTCGGGGAGGTTGTGCACGGCAAGGCTGATGCACTGGGTATTGTCGATCTCCTCCTGTGTACGCTTTTCGAGAAGCCATGTTTCCATCCGGCTGCCCATCGGTAAAACATGCACCACAAACTGGTCATCGAGAACGGGATAGAGATAATAGACATCATCAAAATCGGAATTCACCCAGTTGACGATCTCCGTGGATTCGCCGTCATTCCAGCCATAGATGGCGTAGCTGTCACTATAAAAGAAATCATACTCCCCTGCCCCCGCTACGGCAAAGCCCATGCTCGAACCGTTCAGCGGTCTGCCGATTTCCTCATAGCTCTTGTCCTCGGCGGAGAGCTTCACGGGCTGGAGCCATGAGCCGTATTCACCGACACGGAAAACCGCATAGGCGTTGCCGTCCGCACCGGTGATCAGATTATGCAGTTCGCTCCCGTTCGGGAGGGAGATCGTGCCGTATTTCTGGAATTTGCTGTTGTAGGCTTCCAGCTTCGGGTTCATGCCCTGATCGGGGTTCTCATAGGAAAAGACATACCAGTTGCCGTCTGCGTCCGTGCAGATGCGTTCCGACCAGACGGGGGTATCCTGCGAAAATCCCTCTGGTATGGCGACAGTTTCCACGAGATTCAGATCCTTGTCATAGTATTCGACCGTATGCTCGACATCGGTATCGCCGGAATAATTCAAAGAAGTGCTGTGCTTGTTGAACAGAACCGCATAGCCGCCGTCACCGTAAGGCTCGATCGTGCCAAGGCTCACAGCCCTGCCGCTTTCGGCATTCTTCTCGAACGGAACAGCAAATTCCTGTTTTTCCCCCGTTTCCAGATCATACCGGAAGATATTGCTTTCTCTTGCAGAAGCCTCGTACTGCTGATAGACGATCGTATTGCCGGAGGACATCTGGATGGTCACATCTTCATCCTCCAGAATCTGCTCGGAGCGGTAGGAATTGGACAGGTCGATCTCCAGTGTTGCGCCGTCAAGTTCTTTCTGCAATCCTCCGCAGGCGGTGAGGGTGGTCAGCAGGATGGTAAGGGCGGATGTGAATGCGAGAAGTTTTTTGGTTTTCATAGAACATTCCTCCTTATGACTTTTCGCTGATGTACAGCGAAGCCCTCGACTGGATCATATCTGCGCACTGCTGTGCGGTGCATTCACCGTTGAACAGCAGGTCGATCTCCTCATTGACAATGGTTTTGAGCGCATCGTCAATATTGTCATTTATCCCGTCAATGCTCTGAATATAGGCGCAGAGCCGTTCATATTCTGCCTGTGTCATATTGCCGTAGGAATACTGTTCCTCCTCCGGACGGTTGAGCTCCTCCTGTGCAAGGCGTTCAAATGCGGCACGGTTCACGGGGAAGCCCACAAGATTGTTGTAGGCGTTTGACAGATCACAGCAGAAATCCTCGTCTGCCAGCATCCGGAGAAATGCCCATGCACCCTCCTGCACCTCCCGCGGCGTGTCCGCACAGATAGCATAGCGATTGACCGGATGAAGGAATGCACCGTTTCCCTCATTGGTCGGGTAACCAACGAGGGTGTATTCTTTCCCCTCATCGCCGCCGAGGATATAATGAAAAGAATTGAAACAATCCACCATCATCGACCTTACAAAATTGGGGATTCTTCCGTCCGGTTGGGATTTTTCATAAATAACATCAAACGAATTGCAAAATTCCAGCATTTCCACAAATTCCGGTGAATCGAACGAACATGTACCGTTTTCATAATCCAGAAATGCACCCAGATTATCGCGCAGTATCTCCCAATAGACACCGTATTTGGTCATCTGATAATTGAACGTTGCATCATCGGGCATCGCTTCCCAGCGTTCTTTCAGTTCTGCAAATGTCCAGCCCTCTTTTTCTCCGACATACGCCGTCTCTCCGATCATTCCCTCAATGTAATAGAATGTCGGCAGACAGCAGAGTTTCCCATCCGTTTCGGAAAGTTCCAGAATGTGGGTGTCAAGCGTATCACGGTTGATTTCCGCATCCCCATCCAGAAAGGGATACAGGTCAATGAATGCACCCTTTTCGGTGAGAATATCAAATGTCCCCTCATCTCCGAATGCCACGTCGGGAACGATATGCACGGTATCCCCTTTGAGAATGTCCATCTGCAATTCAAAATCTGCCTTTGCCAATCCGCCGGGCAGAAGTCCGCCGCCCTCGTCATAGCTGGATGCGTCAACATACTCGCTGTAGCTTACAAATTCAATGTGATAGCCGTTCTCCGCTTTGTTAAATTCACGCACAGCGGCGTTGACCTCGGGATTCAGCCCCAAATTCACTGCCATTTTAATGATGATATCCTCTTTCGGGGATTCATTTTCTTCCGCTGTGCTTTCCTGCTGGGATACGATCGGGGCGGTGCTTTCTGTGGGGTGATTTCCGCATCCGGTGCAGAGGAGCAGGGCGGAGAATGCAAGAGCGGATAGCTTTTTCATTTTCATAAATTTTCCTCCTTTAAGCGCGTTCGCTGATGAGAATTTCCACTCGTGCCTGAATGGATTCTGCCACTTCTTCGGCGGTACGTTCTCCGGCGAACAAACCGCCGATTTCCTCCTCGATGATATTCCATGTGGTACGGTCAACATGGGAATTCATGCGGGAGAGACTGTCTATGAATGTCACAAGACGGTCATATTCTACCTGTGTAAGATAGCCGATGTCATGTTCACCATCCCCCTCGCTAATAAAATTTGGTTCTCCCTCATGAATCAATAGCTCATTTGCTTTTCGTTCAAAAACAGAAGCATTCATTGGAAATCCTCGATCGGGATAGGCTTCACCGCTGGATTCTTTATATAATTCATCACGATTGTACTGGAAATCCTCAGACAGCATATAACTGATAAATTCCCAAGCACCCGTCTGTACTTCAGGAGATGCAGTTGCACATATGCTATACCGCTGTCCAACAGTATCTATAAATGAACCTGTACCGTCCTCAGATGGATACCCGACAAATGTGTAATTAATTTGCGGAAGCTGAAAGTAATGGGAATTGAGTTTATAATGATAATCGTAAAAGCCCATAAAAGTACATTCTGTCAGAAAAATTGGCATACTCTCCGGATTATAACCCAGATAGGCATCGGGGGTTGCTGGAAAGCTATTGCAGAATTCCAGCATTCTGATAAACTCCGGTGAATCAAAGGAACATATCACATTTTCATAATCTACAAATGCGCTCAAATTACCACGGATCAAAGCCATATATACATAGTCCTTTGTATTATTACTGGAGAAGACAGCACCCTCCGGCATTGCCTCCCAGTGTGTGAGCATCTCGTCAAACGTCCAGTTTTCCTTTGTACCAACATCTTCTCGAAGTCCCATTACCGTTTCAATATTGAAATACATGGGCATCTGGAAAAGCTTTCCATTCGTTTCGTGAAGTTCTAAAATGTGGGCGTTAAGTTCTGAACGTTCAGTTCCTGTATCTCCATCCAGAAACGGATTCAGATCAGCAAATGCACCCTTTTCCGTGAGAATCTCATAACGGCTGATCTCCTCGAAAGCACAGTCCGCCACCATATCCACCACATCACCGTTCATAATATCCATTTGCAGTTTCATGTCCGCAGACCGGATGGCATTGCCGGAATTGTAGACATTTTCATGGTCGTAGATGAGTTTGTCGATTTCGTAGCCATTGTCGAGTGCATTGAATTCCTTAATGGCTTTGTCCACCTCGTAGCCCATATATTTGTTGACGGCAAGGCGGATGACAATCGGTTCATCGGATTCCGTCACGTTTGTTCCCTCAACCTGTGATTCCATCGGGGCGGTGCTTTCCGCAGGATGATTTCCGCATCCGGTGAAAAGGAACATGGCGGAAATTACAACGGCGAATGCTTTGGTGAATTTCATTAGAATACCTCCTGTTTATGACTGTTCGCTCAAATAAATAGATACTCTCGACTGGATCATCCTGCCGCATTCCTCTGCGGTGCAGTCCCCTGCAAAGTATTTTTCGATCTCCTCCATCATAATACTGTACACGGTTTCATCATAATAGAACGCCGTCTGAATGCCCTCCAGATAGGTGCGCAGTCTGCCCATTTCTTCCTCGTTCGACTCGCCGATCGGTACTTCCGACAAACCGAACCAGTCCCTTGCAGAGACCATGTGCATCGCTTCATCATACTCGACCTCCAGTGCGCTTTTCAGCACGGGGAACGAATCGTTCAGCTTGTTCTGGTAGTCCTCCTCCAGCAGATGCTTCATGAAATCCCAGATCGCTGTCTGCTGCTGCGACTGGGCATTGACGGACACGGTGAAATCCGCACGGAACAAGCCGCCGTTGCCCTCGTCATAATCCATCGGAATGCCCACCATCGTGACCGGCTCATCGTGGAACGTCAGGCGGTTCATTGCGCGGAATTTGATCGGCTGGTAGAATACCGCATCCTGTAGGAATGCCCGGTCTTCCTGAAACGCAAGGTGACTTTCAAAATAACTCGGCATCCGGTTTGCCTGATCGGATTCGTCCATCTGTCCCAGCTCCTCCCATGTCGGCAGTGTGCCGATCATACCCAGAAGCCGTGTGAATGTCGGACTGTCGAAATAGCACTGCGCAGTCTTTGCATCGACAAAGGCATTCATGTAATTCTGGAAATACCGCTCCATGAACATCTCGCGGTTATAGAAAACATAGAAATCCATCCCTGCCGGAATGCTGCTCATGAGATCGGAATATGCCGCCAGATCCGGTCCTTCCTGTTCTCCGGCAAATTCCGTTTTCGCCATTGCGGTATACACAGAGTACTGCACACCCAGACGCTGGAGTTTGTCATCGTATTCGTAGGCGTGGAAGAAATTCTGGAGGTAATCCGCACGATTGAAAGATTCATCCGCATCCATCAGATCATACCAGTCGGCGAAAATACCCTTGTTTGCAAGGTTTTCGAAGTGCATACCATCCGTGCAGACCATATCCGCTACAATGCCGTCGAGCATGTCCTCCTGTAATTTCTGCTTGCCCAGCGTATCGTCCTCATCAGTATTGTACTGGTTGTAATCCACCACCACGATGCGGTAGCCGTTTTCCGCCTTGTTGTAGTCGATCACAGCGGTTTCCATTGGGGCGAGCAGTCCCAGTGTGGACAGGCTGATCAGCTCCGTGTTCCCGATCTCCTCCTCTGTACGGGGTGTGCAGAGGTAGTACTGGTGCGATGCGATCCTGCCCGTCAATGCGACCACGGAGCCATTGTCCATGAAGTAGGCTTCGGACACCTCGCCCACGGGGAAATCTGAATTGACCCAGCTGATAACCATGCTTTCCTCGCCGTCCTTGTAGCCGTAAAGCCCATCCGAATTTACCCAGCAGAAATCATAGCCATTACCGCCGCCGACAAAATCGCCAACAAGGTACGACTGTATATGGTCATGGCTGATGTATTTTTCAATATAGTCCAGATCATTGAACACGCCCGTGCTTTCGATGGTGCGTTCCTTGCCGTTGATCTCATAGATCTCGTAATACTCACCGCCGCTTTTGTCGTTTTTCACAATGCTCGCATACATCGTGCCATCCTCTTTGCCTCTTGCCATCTCCCGAATACCCTCACAGCCTTTCGGCAGCGGAATATTGCCGTATTTCTCGTACTTGCTGTTGTAGGTTGTCAGGGTGCTGCCGCTTTCAACATACCAGTTGCCCTGATTGTCCGCCCAGCAGTTGATATAGGTGTTCCGGTGAAATTCCTCGGGGATCTCCTCCGTGCGCAGGTAGTTCATATGTTCATCATAGACCTCAATGCAGTAGCGGACATACGTCCCCTCACGGTAGTTTGCTTCGTACATAACAAGCCCCACCGTGCCGTCATCATATTCGATCACCGTATTGCATCCGACAAAATTGCTTGCCGCGGAGCGTTCTTCGGCGGCTTTCGACTTGAATTCCACGGATTCTCCGGTTTCGGTGTTGATAAACTGGAAGCGATCCTGATGCGTTCTCTGGGTGTCGGATCTCGACAGAAGCATACAGTTTCCCCACGCATGGATGGGGCTGTAGCCGCTCTTGACTTTTGTCAGCTGGGTACTGCGCCACGAATTGTCCATGTTGATTTCGAGCGTTGCGCCGTCGGTTTCCCTCTGGAATCCGCAGCCTGTGATCGTGGTCATTGCCATTGCGGCGGTCAGAAGCATTGCAGTCATTCTCTTTTTCATAATGATTTCCTCCTGTATATAAAATTAAGGCAATGAGCCTGAAAAAGCTCTTTGCCCTTGTTCTTCATCGAAAAGCGGGATTCGGGGGCGATCATTGCAATGTTTACCCACGAAAAAGCGATAAGGGCAATGAGCCTGAAAAGCTCTTTGCCCTTAATACACATGACAGGAGGAAAACCTGACAGCTTATGATAAACTTTGTAGGAATGCACAATCCGCATATTTGCTTTTTGTGCAGTTTGCGAATTATTCCATACCCTCAAACATCGTTGCGAGTGCCATGGTCATTGTGAGTCCTGTATCCACCTTCCACTCGCCGTTGATGCGCAGTACAGCCATATCCATGGAAACGTCAAAGCTCATGCCTTCCTGATCGCCGGCAGCGGAATACTCGAACATATACACACCGTCAATGGTGAAGTTCTCTGCCATATTTACCTCAAAGGTGTTGCCGTTTTCATCCTCGAAGCCGCCCTCCGAGAAGATGTCACTTGCCAGAAAATCGTTGTATTCCTTTGCCTGGGAATTGTAGCACACCGGTGCGCCGAATTCGCCCTGTACAGCGGATTCACCAGCCGCCAGCTCACCGTCAGCGACCTGACGCTCCAGCTCTGCACTCAGCTCCTCATCGCTTGCCAGCTTGCCGGTGGTCATGTAGTACATCACATTGATGTCATAATATTTCACGAGATCTGCGTAGTTTTCTTCTTCCAGAGCCTTGCGGTAGCCGTCGATCGCTGCCTGTACCTCTGCCAGCTCCTCAGCACTTGCGGGTTGTTCGGAAGGTGTTTCCTCTTCCTCGAATTCTTCCTCAGATTCTGCTTCCGTTTCTTCCTCGGTCGCTGCTTCTGTTTCCGCCGCAGTCTCCGCTTCTGTTTCTGCTTCTGTTTCTTCCTCGGTCGGTGCTTCTGTTGCAGCGGGTGCGGTGGTGGCTGCTGCGTTTTCTTCTGTAGAAGAAGTGTCTGCTGCCTGACCACAGCCGGTCAGTACCATTGCCATAGAGAGAATCCCTGCCAGAATCATGCGATGTTTCATTTTGATATACCTCTTTTTTCTTGTATTTTTGTACCCTCTTTCCGGTACATCCATAGTATACCACATTTCCACAGTAAAATCAATTGGCGGAATGCACAATGTTATTTAAATTTACACCCTATATTTTTACATTGTAAATAAGAGTAAACTAAATTTACATCATGCAATGATACATTCCAGAAGCTCCTGCGGTGCAGAAACGATCTGTTCCGCGCCTGCATCGAGCAGCTGTGCCCTGTCGCGGAAGCCCCAGTCCACGCTGATGCAGGCAAGTCCTGCATTGCTTGCGGTTTCAATATCCACACCCGAATCCCCGATATACACGGCTTGGGACTTTTCCACACCGAGCTGTGCAAGGATCTCAAACACCGCATCCGGTGCGGGCTTGCGGGGGATTCCGGCACGCTCTCCGAACGCAAGGTCAAAGAGATCGGGGAAATACTGCCGGACAAGGGGCTGCACGGCGAAATCACCTTTATTGGAGAGGACAGCCGTCAGGATTCCGGCATCACGGAGGTCTTGCAGCAGTTCGGGAATGCCGTCATAGGGCTTGGTCTTAACATCGCAGTGCGCCTTGTAGTACGGTGAGAAGATCCCATGCACACGGTCGATTTCCGCTTCCGGCGTATCGGAGGGAAGTGCACGTTCGATCAGCTTTCGGATGCCGTTGCCGACAAAGCTCCGCACTTCCTCGATCGTGCGGACGGGGTATCCGCATTCGGAGAGGGCGAAATTCACCCCGTCCGTGAGATCTTCCAAAGTATCCAGAATTGTGCCGTCCAAATCAAAAATGGCAAGTTTGTATTTCATACAAAAGCACTCCTTATATATATCATTGTTGCCGCTTGTGCCGCAAGGCACAAAGGCAACAGCTCATCAGCGGCGATCCGCCGCCCCCCATACCCCCTTTAGATTCTGCTCCGCTTCGTCCAAGTAATGAACCCATACACTGCATTCAGCAGATAAAACGCCCACATTGCCGTCATGATATAATCGCCCGTGCCAAGCCACATTACGACCGTCACCGCGTCCACAATGATCCACAGAAGCCACTGCTCACGGAAGCGCAGAACCATCAGTGCGTTGGCAATCACCGAGAATACCGTGCTTGTGCTGTCCAGCCATGCCGCATTGCCGCCCAGTGCTGTCAGGAGCGTCTTGTAACCCCAGATGCCCAGAGCCGATGCGATCAGCAGGAGAACCGTCCAGAGAGGAGAGAGCTTCCGGCATTTTACCAGATCACCATCACCGTCGGCGGCATTCTTTTTCCAGAGATACAGTCCGATGAACTGCGTCGGCAGATAGTACAGGGCATTGAGCATCACTTCGCCGTAGAACCGCATCATCCACGAAACGATGATGTAGCCGATAATATTCGCAAAGCCCCAGTAATACTGCGCCCGTCTTCCGGCGGCACAGAGTACCACGCAGAAAATACCGGCGATCGCCGCAATGGAACTGATGATAGTATACCATATCGGGCTTTCTTTGTCAATCACTGCAAAATAAATGGTAAATCCGATCACGCCCAGCACCTCAAACCATTGGAATGGGGTCATGTAGGCGGCTATTTTTTTGAGTGTGTTCATAGTGCATCCTCCGTTATTCAGCCTTGTTTTCAGCCTTCTTCAGTTCAGGAAACAGCCAGTGACGCTCCTTCAGGTAGTAGCTCCGTACAAAAGTATCCTCGAATACATAGCGTTCCATCAGTGCATCGCCCACCGCCGCAATTCTGTGACGCGCCGCGGCTTTGTCCTGCTTATTGTGATAATACGGCAGTCTTTTCATCAGTTTGACCAGCACTTCCATCAGCTTCTCGGCATATTCCTCCTCCAGCTGTTCCATTGCAAGTTCAAGCTTCTCGATTGTGGGGAGCAGAGGGCAATGGTCTTTCAGAAAATCCAGAGCTTTGCCGAGTGCATTGATCCCCTTTTCATCGCCGGCTGTGACCTTTTCCAGCCATTTCAGGTATTCTTCGAGAGTCCACTGCTTTTCCAGCTCGGGTTCTTTGAATTTGTGATAGCTGTCTACCAGCCCGTTCGGTACACTTCCCCGATTATTGCGAATGTAGTAATTCCAGTCATACAGATAGAACCGTCTTGCTTCCTCCAGTGTCTCGATCTCCATCATATCTCCGGTACGTTTCATAATTCTTTCCTCCTTGTTCAGATATTCAGCATTTCCCTCGTCAAAGCCACCGCCTTGCGGAAGCGTTCGTCATAATCCCCGCGTACCTCCACGAAAGCAAAACCATGCTCCCGATAGAGATTCTTGATCGTTGTGCTGTAATATTCCCGATCCGCCGCAATGACCTCGCTCCGGTCACCGTCCTGCACGAATTTCACATCCGGCTCCAAGAACAGGATCAGATCATAATCATTGAGCGCGGCAATGGCATTGGCAAGGGCGATGTTCCGCTCCTTGTCCCTGCCCTCCAGAAATTCCAGAAAGAAGCGGGTGATCAGGCAGTCCGTATCCTCAAACAGCACCATCCGGCTGTGCTTGATCGCTTCACGCTCACGCAGCTTATGCGTCAGCAGAATGTCCGTGAAATCCTCCGGCAGCATCAGGACATCTGTGCCGGAACGCTCGGAAATCTCCCGACCGACTTCCTCCAGAAAATTCGTGTTGAAGTAATTCGCCAGATTCTCCGTCAGCGTGGATTTGCCCGTGCTCTCTGCACCGATCAGCAGCACTTTCTTCACATAATGCGGTCTTGCGACATTCGGAATCATCTCCCAGCACCGATAGGGATTCTCCCTGATCTGCGTGGAAGAAATGCCGTTGCGCGGATAGATCACAAGCTTCGCCTCCGGATAGCACTTCGCCCAGAAGCTGTCATCCGTGTAATCACTGCCGCAGAATACCACATCAAACGGCTCACCGGCAAATGCCCTGACCTTCTGCGCGTCTGCCATCCAGCAGTCCTCGCAGTCATAATCCGCCTTGGTCGGCGCGGTGTCCTCCAGAATCATGATTTTTACGTTGCCGATGTGCTTCGTGAGCTGATAGATCCAGCGGTAACGCTCGCGAATGTCGATCTCCTCGCGGTTCGTGCCGTGGCTGATGACCACAAGCAGGCGTTCACACTGATTGGCACTGCGGATGATGCACTCCACATGCCCCATATGCAGCGGATTGAAACTGCCGCCGTACAGTCCGAGTTTGTATTTCATAGCTCTGCTCCTCTCTAAGTATGATTGCAATACTTACTATGATCTCATTATAGTATATTTACGCTACTAAGTCAAGAGGTATTTTGCGTTTTTGGAAAAATTAGTGAAAATTCATGAAAAACGGCATGAAATTTGTGCAAATAGACTTGAAAATGGCGGAAAACTATGGTATAATAATAAAAGCATCATCCCACAAAGAGAAGAGACATAATAAGGAGAGTTTTATGATGAATTGGAAGAAAACAGCAGCATTCCTGCTTACGGTCGCAGCGGCAGCGAGTACAATGGCAATGCCGGTATCGGCGGTACAGTTTGTTGGCGGAGATATGGACGGTGACGACGATGTCAATGCCGCAGACGCAGCACTGATCTTACAGTATGCGGCGTATCGGGGCGCGGGCGGCACGAAAAGCATCTATGATTATCTTGCACCGAGAGAGGATACCGTGCAGGATACCTATGTGCTGGAAGGAATGGCTGGAAAGACACTTGCAGAGCTGGAGGATGCCGGCTTTGAGGTGAACGGTTACTGGCACATTTCCGACATTCTGTTCGTTAAGGCGAAGCACGATGACTATACTGACAAAAATCTTGACGCATTCGTGAAGTCTCTCGAAGGCAAGACCGTCAGCGATATGGTCGAGGAATACGACTTCCTGATCAGCTATTCTTCACTTGACGGCATATATACATTTCATACCAAGCTGGACTTTATGGATCTTCATTTCGATCTGGAGCACGGTCAGGAGACATTCACAAAACACAAGAACGATTTCCACTTTATTCCGGAGGAAGCACCGGAACTGCAGAACGATGTGCTTGAAAACATGAGCTATTCCAATGTGAATTTCAAAATCGAGCTGGACGACGCATCCCGTGCAAAGCTTTTTGCTGTGGACAAGCTCAGCGAGTCTTATATTAAAAGCATTGCGGATGAGCTGGTAGCAACCAAGGTATATTATACGATAGAATAAAGGGGTGCCAAAGCAAAGCAGTTCCGAGTGTCTGCTTTCGCCCGAAAATGATACAGAACAGAAAGCAGGTGCAGATAATGGATGAACAGAATTTTTACCTTGACACGATCGGGCAGA
This sequence comes from uncultured Ruminococcus sp., assembly GCA_937901485.1. Lineage (GTDB taxonomy): Bacteria > Bacillota > Clostridia > Oscillospirales > Ruminococcaceae > UBA3855. The sequence continues at coordinate 1,753 of CALGTT010000496.1, read as the reverse complement.
TCGTGCCGGCACAGCGCGAGGAGATCGTGAACGCGTTCTATGAATTTCTGGAGCTGGAGCATTTATATGAATCGGCGGCAGAGATCGTAAAAACGCAGCTGAACATTTATGACAACGAATTCAGCATGAAATTTCAGAGAAACCCCATCCACAATATCAAGAGCCGCATCAAATCACCGCAGAGCATTGTCGGAAAGCTTCAGAAAAAGGGGCATCCGGTGTCTGCGAAATCCGCGGAACAGCATCTGATGGACATTGCCGGCGTGCGCGTCATCTGCTATTACATAGATGATATTTATGCGATCGCGGAGCTGCTCACAAGGCATGATGAATTCAAGCTGGTAAAGGTCAAGGATTATATCAAGAACCCCAAGCCCAGCGGCTACCGGAGCTTTCATATGGTGATCACCGTGCCGGTGTATATGGCATCGACGCAGAAGCGTGTGCCGGTCGAGATCCAGATCCGCACGATCGCAATGGATTTCTGGGCGGCTCTCGAACATCAGCTGCATTATAAGACGCGCTGTGAAGTGCCGCTCTCACTGAAAGAGGAGCTGAAGGAATGCGCGGAGATCATCTCCCTGACCGACCTGCGGATGCAGGATATCTATCAGCAGATCCATGAGCTGGATTAATTAAAGGGGGTATGGGGCGGCGAGTCGCCGCTGACATTTGTTGCCTTTGTGCCTTATGGCACAAGCGGCAACAGGCAACGCCTTTGCCCGGAATGACTGAGCGAAGCAAAGGAATGGAGAGGCAAAACCTCCTGCGTTGCTTGTCCCCCATTTTATTACGCCTTGCAAAGCGGTACAGAAATTTTTCCCAAACCCCTTGCAATTCTGACAAAGTTCGTGTATAATAGAAGTAGCTGTTATCCGACAGCCTGAAAATTCGAATACAAAGGAGAATCCACCTATGTTTCACAATCTGATCGACACCATCGGCTATGTAGAGAGCGTTGACCCCGAGGTTGGCGCAGGTATGCAGAAGGAGCTTGCACGCCAGAGAAGAAATCTGGAGCTGATCGCAAGCGAAAACATCGTTTCTCCCGCTGTTATGGCAGCAATGGGCAGCGTACTGACCAACAAGTATGCAGAGGGCTATCCGTCCAAGCGTTACTACGGCGGCTGCGAATGCGTTGACATCGTAGAGGAAATCGCCATCAAGAGAGCATGTGAGCTGTTCGGCGCAAAGTATGCCAATGTACAGCCCCATTCCGGTGCACAGGCTAACACCGCTGCATATTTCGCAGTTCTGCAGCCCGGCGATACTGTTCTGGGCATGAGCCTTGCAGACGGCGGTCATCTGACACACGGTTCTCCTGTGAATCTGTCCGGTAAGTACTTCAACTTCGTTTCCTACGGTCTGGATGATGAAACAGAAACCATCAACTATGAGACTGTTTACAAGCTGGCTGTGAAGAACAAGCCCCGTCTGATCGTGGCTGGTGCTTCCGCATATCCGAGAGCGATCGACTTCAAGAAGCTCTCCGAGATCGCAAGAGCTGTCGGCGCACTGTTCATGGTGGACATGGCACACATCGCAGGTCTGGTAGCAGCAGGTCTGCATGAGTCCCCCGTTCCGTATGCGGACATCGTAACTACCACCACTCACAAGACTCTGAGAGGTCCGAGAGGCGGTCTGATCCTGACCAATAACGAATATCTGGCAAAGAAGATCAACTCCGCAATCTTCCCCGGCACACAGGGCGGTCCTCTCATGCACGTTATCGCTGGTAAGGCAGTATGCTTCG
>CALGTT010000495.1 GCA_937901485.1 uncultured Ruminococcus sp. | reverse complement strand
GGGGATCACCCCCGCATGTGCGGGGAAAAGGAGTTGTAAGTAATCTGCGGATTATAGCAGCAGGGATCACCCCCGCATGTGCGGGGAAAAGCAGAAATAGCTGTTTGCGTTCAGGCTTCGTTTGGGATCACCCCCGCATGTGCGGGGAAAAGTTGCACTCAATCAAAGCTGGGAACAGACGTATAGGATCACCCCCGCATGTGCGGGGAAAAGTGTTTACAGCTATCGAAACGGATGACCATTTGAGGATCACCCCCGCATGTGCGGGGAAAAGGATGATTTACAATGGCAGCAGAGACAAACGTTAGGATCACCCCCGCATGTGCGGGGAAAAGAGTATATCATAGATACGGACTTTCCCGAAACAGGGATCACCCCCGCATGTGCGGGGAAAAGAAAAGGGGGGGGTTTACCGCCTGTTATATTTTAGGATCACCCCCGCATGTGCGGGGAAAAGCTATCTTCATTTTTTGCATCATTGTAACGCTTAGGATCACCCCCGCATGTGCGGGGAAAAGAATTTCAGACGATAACATCCCTTCATAGGAAAAGGATCACCCCCGCATGTGCGGGGAAAAGAAGTACGAACATGACCAAAAGGTACTTGCAGAGGGATCACCCCCGCATGTGCGGGGAAAAGCACTCTTCCATTTTGGGGAGCTGTAAAAATCCAGGATCACCCCCGCATGTGCGGGGAAAAGCAGCTCCCCCCCGACTGGGGGAAAGTCCACAAGGGATCACCCCCGCATGTGCGGGGAAAAGTTTGCATTTTCTCTGGAATACGATTTCTTCCAGGGATCACCCCCGCATGTGCGGGGAAAAGCGCAAAACTAATAAAAATTATGTCCTATTATTGGGATCACCCCCGCATGTGCGGGGAAAAGTCAACGACGCGGTAAAAATCGACAAGCAGACAGGGATCACCCCCGCATGTGCGGGGAAAAGCAGGCAGGACGGCACAATTCATGCTTTTCCGTAGGATCACCCCCGCATGTGCGGGGAAAAGTTGCCGATGGAATTTTTGATACCGCTTACAAAAGGATCACCCCCGCATGTGCGGGGAAAAGTCAATCTCAGGTTGACCGTCTGCGGCTTGAATTGGGATCACCCCCGCATGTGCGGGGAAAAGGGAGCTCAGAGAACCGCCGAGGTGGTCAGCCTGGGATCACCCCCGCATGTGCGGGGAAAAGAGTTCTCCCCCGCTGCGGAGTACTGGGGTATCAGGATCACCCCCGCATGTGCGGGGAAAAGCAGGCAGACGGGCGGTAGAAATCAGACTGTCCAGGATCACCCCCGCATGTGCGGGGAAAAGGCGGTGATCAGATCCTCGCAGCTCAGCAAAAGGGGATCACCCCCGCATGTGCGGGGAAAAGCTCCCATGTCGCCGGACTTGCCGCACACACGGAGGATCACCCCCGCATGTGCGGGGAAAAGATCTCCGCCCTCCTGTGGTATAATGTAAGTGGATCACCCCCGCATGTGCGGGGAAAAGGCTTCTGTGCTCTCAACATGCCCTTTTGTAATGGGATCACCCCCGCATGTGCGGGGAAAAGACTAAAAAGATCCCTTACTATCGGCACATCTGAAAAAACGAACCTCATATTTCATTCAGTTTCTTCCAGACCTCCAGCAGCAGTTTGCAGTCATCAAGTGCCCTGTGTTTCTGGGGTGTCATAATCCCCATCGCTTCAGCAACTGTCTCCAGCTTGTAGTTTCTAAGTCCCTTGAATCGGTTTTTGGCATACTGCATCGCATCCGTTATTCTAAAATCCGGTGCGGGCAATCCATTGTTCCGGCACGCCATTTCCAGAAACAAGCAGTCAAAATTCGCATGATAAAATACCGCGTTTCTGAATTTTGTCCGTTCAAGAAGTTCATGCAATGCGTCCTTGATCAGAATGCCATGCGTTTCAAGATCCGTTTTGTTCAATCCTGTCAGACGCGTAATGTCTTCCGGAATTTCAGCATCTGTCCGGATCAGCCATTCGTATTCCGCAATGCATACATCATCCTTCACTTCCAGCATTCCGATTTCAATGATATGATCCTTTTCATGGGACAAGCCCGTGGTTTCAAGATCGATCACAAAATAAGAATTCTGCTGTTCCCTGTTTCTGCGCCGCCTGCCCATTCTTTGCTTTGCAGCTGTGCTGAATCCCATCGGCAGGGCGGCTAAATCCACAGCCGAGCTTGTGAGCGGACGTTTCATTAGCTTCATACCGTCGTAATCCACTGGTTTCCAGCTTGTATTATGCACATAAAATTCCATGTGCTGCTCATTATTCGTTGTGAATACCATTGTTGCCTGACCATCACGAAGATTCTCGCAGACACGCTTCCACAGTGCTTCTCTGACGCGTGCATTCACTTGCCCGACATAAACCCCCGTATTGATTTCCATCAGCCACAGGGACAGATCGCCGCGAAGCTTCGACGGACAGTTCGACATGGTTATGACGATCATTCGTCCGCCTCCTTACCATAGGATACGCCGAAATCCACATGCTCACGCACATTATCCCAGAGATAGAGTGCCTGTTCCGGTTCGGCTTCATTTTCTTCCGAAAGCAGGTATTTGATGTCCCGCACCATTCGTTCGAGAATATGTGTTTTTGCAAAGCTGTCCCTCACTCTGCGGCGGACAACGTTGGGCAGTTCCGGCGGATTCTCTGCGGCGATCTCAAACGCGATCGGAATGGTGATTTCCGCTTTGTAGAGATCCGCAATATCGTAGGCAAACGAGAACTCGTGACCAACATGGACAAACCCCAGCCCGACAGAACATCCAAGTGCAGTGATCACTGCACTTGCAAGACCGTACAGGCAGACGTTTCCTGCGGATAATGCCTGATTGACAGGATCACTGGATGCAAAATCCTCCGCATCGTAGTTCCTGCCATGCCATGGCACATTCCACTTGTGCGACTGTTCGCGGTAGATCTTCCGCATTCTCGCGCCCTCACGCCCCCGAAGCTGCTGCAGCTCCGGTTTTTTCATTCCGTTCTGCATCGCATTCACCGTATGCTGGCAATGGTGAGCATTCCCATGCCATAGGCTTTTTCTCGTCCGATGCCCTGTGTCAGAGCCTTGCGGAATGCATCCGCATCGGTAACGGTCAGTATTCCCTCATAGGTCACAGCAAGCATCCTTACATTCTGACGGTCTGCCCCCTTGCGGAAACGATACCACTGCGATCCGGTCACCAGAAATTCCTCTGCATTCAGAGAAAAACCATGTTTTTCGGATTGTTTCTTCAGCCATTCTTCCTGAAATGCAGTGGTGATATGTGCCAGCACCTTTCCTCGTCCATCACCGTATTTTTTCTGAATTGTGGGATTTGCACACAGCCGGAACCGCCAGCGGCTGTCCGCTGTGATGCGGGACAGGAATGGATCATAGCATTTTGATTCCACAGCCGTATCCGTGCAGAACTGCTGTGCGGCGGACGAAAAATCCAGCTGCGTTTCGCTCAGAATCAACAGATGCGGTACACCGCCCAAGGTATCAATCCGCCAAAGCTTCCGGCTTCTGCCTTCTGTTTCGCAGCTTTCAATTGCACCATGGAACAGATTCGGAGAAGCGAGTGCTTTCATGGTCTGTCTTCTGGATATATCCAGCTTCATTCTTGATAAATACATACGTCACCTCACAATTCTGCCATCGGATCATGTTCATCGGAGAAGATGATTTCCTCCTGCACCATCCGGAATTCATGCTGTCTGTGCAGCGGCGAGAACGAAATCGGCATATCCTGCACAGGAACACCGTCCCCTGCTGCATCGCAGACAATCCGCATGGACGAAGTGTCTTCCGTCTTTGGCATCATCCTTGCTGTTGCTGATATATCTGTCCAGCATATTGTGCATTTCCTTTTTGCTAACCTTGTCAAGCAGAAATGCCTTTGCACGGCTTTTCAGCTTCTCCTGCTGCAAATGATGTGCCGCAAATGCCCTGCTGTCATCCTCCGCACCATAAACCTGCTGCACCAGCACGGAAATATCATCCGGCAGTGCCACCTGTTCCGGCAGCTGTGCAAGCGTTTCCTCCAGAAGCCAGTCTCCATAAATATGCCGTGTACCGGAGGTTTCCGACTCCATTTCATCTTTCAGTACAATGCAGAGAGGATCACGCAGGGACTGCGGTCGCAATGCATCACGTTTCGGATGCCGGTGCAGTCTGCCGATTCGCTGCAAAAGCAGATCCATCGGGCAAATATCCGTCACAAGCAGGTCAAAGTCAATGTCAAGCGACTGTTCCAGCACCTGTGTGCCGACAACGATCAGGTTCGCACGCTGCTGTGGTGTGGATTTTTTTCCGATCCGTTCGAGCAGCTTCTCTTCCTGCACAGCTCTGTCCGGATGTGTAAACTGTGCATGATAAAGTAAAATTCCCGCATCCGATTGCTCCTGCAATGCAGCGGCGATCTGCTGGGCACGTTTCACGGTATTTACGATCACGCCTGCACATCCGCTGTTTTCCGCCGCGGATATGATGTTCGGCAGTGCATCTTCAAGCGTTCTCGTTTCCGTCCGCACCTGCCGGTGTGTTCCGTGATAGGGCAGCTCCTGCTGATGGATCTCCGTTCCGTCCGTCCATGTGAGAAGCGGATAGGCACAGCTTTCCTCCAGCTTCGGATCACTGCTTTGCAGATTCAGATATGCCCGCACCAGAGCCATTCTTCGTTTTGCAGGAAGCGTTGCAGAAAGAAGGATGACCGGCGTATGATATGCACCAAGCCATTGCAGTGCACGTTCCAGATATTGGTTCATATAGGCATCGTAGGCGTGGCACTCATCAACGATCACCACTTTCTGTGATAAACCAAGATGCAGAAGCATGACATGTTTGCGTTTCAATGCCATCATCAGCAGATGATCGACCGTTGCCACAACAAATTCCGCAAGACACGCCTGCTTGGGATTGCAGAACCATCTATGCACGATCACGCCGCTGTCTGTTTCCACATCGGGGATACTCCGCTGGATATGCTGGAAACGCTCATTCAGAGCAGCACTGCCATGACGCAGCTGAATGGAATGGTATTCGTCCACTGACTGCTGCTCACACCAATCCATGATGCGCGGGAAAATGCCGTTCGCCGTTGCCTGTGTCGGAAGCCCGAAAAACAGACCGTTTTTATGCAGTTTTGCTGCCATAAGCTCCGCCGCCGCAAGTGCCGCTTCTGTTTTTCCGCACCCCATCGGAGCTTCAAGAATCATGATGCCGGGCTGCTGTGCGGATTCCAACGCCTGCACAACTGCCTGTTGGACACTATTCGGCATGAATCCGAAAAATTCTTCAAATTCCGCATCGGGGAATTGCAGCCGTCCGCTCTTCCACATTGTCGTAAAATCAATGTAATCCCATGCGTTCTGCGCACGGATGCGGCTGGAAACTTCCGCTGCATCGTCCTCCCAGTACATCAGGGGAAAATATTCCGTATTGCTTGCAAGCCAGTCCGCCATGATGAGCAGTCCTGTCAATAACACCTGCGCATGATGACTGAGATTGGGAAGCTCGTCAATAGCTGAGAAATTGCTTTGCCGCAGTGCATCTTCCAGAATTCTGCGCCAGACTGCTTCCAGCAACGGTCGGTTTTGTTCCTTCTCCTTTCCGAAATAATTCTCTTTGCCGACAATATCCCTATACGGCTGGTCGAGATTCTGATCCCTGATTTCCTCTTTTTTACATGGAACACCATGATGTGCGCCGACAACTGCTGCAATTTCCTTCGGGCATCCAAGAGACAACAAAACCACTTCCCCCGCCAGCCCATGCGGTGTTTTCCGGAGTTTTTCGGCATCATAGCTGTCCGGAAAATGCAGTCCGCAGTGTTCGAGTCTGGAACGCAGTTCCGGCAATGCACGGGAGATTTTAAACTGAAATCCAATAGATGCCTTTCCAATGTCATGCACAGCCGCAAGAAAAACAGCAGTATCCTCCAGCATTTCCTGCGTCAGACCGCAGGAATCAGCAAAGGATGGAGATGCATATTTCCGAACAAGATATTTCATCATTTCCGCCGTATCACACAGATGCACTGTCAGCGAAAGCCATTCGGATGTGTCACTGCCTGTTTTGGCAATCAGATTTTTCTGAATACTTTCCGTCATACCATCCCTCCAATCTTTCAGCAATATCCAGGGTTGTGCTGATTTGTTTTATAGTTGAAAACGAAATAATAACTAGTGCACCCTCAATAACCACTTATTTCTAAAACATCCCTATTTTCAACATCAAA
>CALGTT010000494.1 GCA_937901485.1 uncultured Ruminococcus sp. | reverse complement strand
GCATTGTGCCGCAAGCTCCGGCGTTTTCATCAGCGCGGAGCCTGCCCCCGTATTTACGACCTTCGGGACGGGACAGCCCATGTTCAGATCAATGAAGTCCGGACGGTATTCCTGCACCATCGCCGCCGCGCGTGCAAGGAATTCCGGCTCACTGCCGAACAGCTGAAGTGCCATCGGACGTTCGTATTCCGTGATGCGGCACAGCTCCGCACTGCCCTTGCTGTCGTAGCAAAGCCCCTTTGCGGAGATCATCTCACTGACCAGCAGCACCGCGCCGTGCTCCTTGGCAAGACTGCGGTAGGCATGGTCTGCCACGCCCGCCATGGGCGCGAGGGCGGCGGTTTTGTCAAATCTGTGGTTGCCGATGGTAATGGTCTGCATGGGAATCCCTCCGTTTTCTTCGTTCCTTTCTATTTTGCCACAAATCGGGGGATTTGTCAAGTCCGGTGTGCGGCGACCCTACATCGTTTTCTGTCAGCGTCAGCGGGTTTTCTTGACTTTTATTTGGGTATCATGTATAATAAAGATAGTTGTTTTGATGATATTTCTCACAAATATATCACAGTGCCGGTTCCGCAGAACGCACCGGCGCACGACACAGAAAGGAAAAACGATGAAGAAGATGAGATTTGCAGCCATATTGACCGTATGTGCACTTCTGACGGGCACAGCCGCAATGCCGGCGGCGGAGATGCCGAGCGCACTGACCGCAAGTGCGCAGGAGCCGGATGATGTGCCGGAGTACACGCACGGCGTACTTACCTACCACAACTGGGGCGATCATATCGTGATCATAAAATGCGATATGCAGGCAGAGTCCGTGGAGATCCCGACCGAGCTTGACGGTCTGCCCGTTACTGCCATCGGCGATTACGCCTTTCTCGGATGCACTAACCTCACCGAGATCACCATTCCGGAGGGCATAACGAGCATTGGAACAAAGGCGTTTTTCGACTGCAAAAACCTGATGGAGATCAAGCTCCCCGAAACACTGGAGCGCATCGGTTATGAAGCCTTTGAGGGTACCGGATGGATGATCGTAAAACGTGCGCTTGCAGGCAAGGTCATTGTGAATGACACGCTGATTTCCGGCAGCCCCAGCATGAAAGCGGCGATCATTTCAAACGACATCACGAAAATTGCCGATCATGCTTTTGCCAACTTCTATGATCTGGATACCGTGGAGCTCCACGAGGGCGTGACCAGCATTGGACAGTACACATTTAAGAGCTGTGACAAGCTGACGGAGATCGCACTGCCGGAAAGCCTTTCGGAGCTTGGCAAGGGTGCATTCATGGCGACCGGTCTGACAAGTGTATCCCTCCCCGAAACCATCACCGAAGTTCCGGAGCAGCTGTGCAATGGCTGTGCAGACCTGTCGGAAGTGACGCTCCACAACGGGATCACCGCGATCGGCGGCGATGCATTCAGCTCCTGTCCGTCACTGCAAAGCATCACGATCCCGCAAAGCGTTACAAAGCTCGGTACTGCGGCATTTTTCGCAAGCGGTCTGACTTCCGTTGAACTTCCCGACAGCGTAACGGAGCTTGGAGTTTCCCTCTTTTCCAACTGCGAGGAGCTGACCGAAGCACGTCTGCCCCATGGCATCGGCACGATCCCGAGCATGTTGTTCAATTACTGTCCGGCATTGCGTCATGTAGAGATTCCGGACACTGTGACAAGCATCGGTGAGAATGCATTTGCCGACACCGGACTGACCACTGTGACCATTCCGGAGGGCGTGACCGAAATCGAATGGGGCGCATTTGAGAATGCAAAGCTTGAAACTGTGTATCTGCCGAAGTCCCTGACACAGATCGGCGGCTATGCATTCAGCGGCTGTCCGCTTACGGATGTGTACTATGCCGGTACAGAAGCGGAATGGAAAGCGGTTGAGATCGAGGTTCTGGAGGATTTTGAAAGCAGACCGTTTGAGAATGCAGTGATTCATTACGAGTCGGAGTTTGAGCCTCCTACCGCCGCATACGGTGATCTGACCTATATTGTTGTGGGAGATCATGTTGAGATCATTGGTTGTGCAGAAACTGCCGAAAAGGTCGAGATTCCTGCGGAAATTGATGGTATTCCCGTAACCGCCATTGCTGAAAACGCGTTCAGGGACAACACCGCTCTGACCACCGTTATTCTTCCCGACAGCTTGACAAGTATTGGCAATCACGCATTTTCCAGATGCAGCGGTCTGACTTCCATTACGATCCCTGAGGGCATGACAGACATCGGGACAAGTGCATTTTTGCACTGCAGCAGTCTGACTTCTGTTAGGATCCCAGACAGTGTGTCGAGCATCGGAGGATCGGCATTTTTAGAAACCCCATGGCTGAAAGCAGAACAGGAGAAAAATCCGTTTGTCATTGTAAACGGTACTCTGATCGATGGAAGTGCATGTGAGGGCGATGCTGTGATTCCGAATGATGTGAAGAGAATTAATGATTCGGCGTTTTGGATGGGTAATAAGCTTACAGGCATTACCATCCCAAGCAGTGTAACAAGCATCGGATCGGCAGCATTCGCCCACTGTATCAATCTTACAAACATTACAATTCCAAGCAGTGTGACAAGTATTGAAGTATCCACCTTTTCGGATTGCCAAAGCCTCACATCCGTTACACTTCCAGAAAGTATTCGGATTATCAAAAATAGTGCTTTCAATTTCTGTGAAAACCTTACCGATGTCAATTACTCCGGCACGGAGGAAGAATGGAAGGCGATCGAGATTGATGCGCTGTGTAATGAACTGCTTTTGAATGCCAATATTCATTTTGCTGATTCGTTTCATCCCACAGTTGCCCCCGGCAACCTCAACGCCGACAATACCGTGGATGCCTCCGACGCTGCCATCCTCCTGACTGCCGCTGCCGCATCCGGCACTGGTGCGGACGCAGGACTGACGGAAGCACAGATCAAAGCCGCTGACCTTAACGCGGACGGCGCATTCGATGCCAAGGACGCAGCCCTCATCCTCCAGTACGCCGCTTATGCCGGCACGGGCGGGGATATGACGATCGACGAGTATCTGAAACAGGAATAACCGCAGAACATGCGGTGCACGCGAAATAATCCCCAAAACGGACGGCTTCGGCTGTCCGTTTGCGTTTTCTGATTGACATTATTCCGTATTCTATGCTATAATAAATCTACCACAGCATAAGGAGGACGACCTATGACCATGCAGAAGCTCTGCGGCATCTGTCAGAAGCTCAGCGCGGAATTCAACGCCGCTGTCAAGAAAATGGATACTGCGGAATTTTCCGAATACCGCAAACGCCTTGCCATCAAGTACAACGCCGGCTTTGACAATGGCTGGACACTGCGCATTCACAGGCGGATCTCCGATAACTTTACCATCGACACCATGCAGATCTGGACGCAGACGAAAAAAGGGCTGCTTGGCAAGCGTTCCGGCAGCCGCATCCTGCTCACTCTGCGCAGTACCGCCGCGCCGGAGCTGTCCATCCGCTGTACCTCGACCGACGGCAGACTTGCAAAGCAACTGCACAGCGGCGGCATGGTGAAGGTGACGGGTGAGCTGGAGCTGACCGCATTTCTCCGCACAGGCAATGTGGAGTGGAAAACGGCGGAGTTCGGGGAAAAGGTCAGGATATCGGCAAAAGGAAAGTGAGGAAATGAAGTATGATGCGATTGGACGGATTCGGGCTGTTTGTGGAAGATATGGGGAAAATGATCCGCTTCTACCGTGATGTGCTGGGCTTTGAGATCAGGGAGGCGGAGGACACCTCCAATGTCTACCTCGTCAAGGACGGTACCCTCTTCCTGCTCTACGGCAGGCAGGATTTTGAAAAGATGACCGGTCGGAAATACCAGTATGTCAAGGGACTGAACGGGCACAGCGAGATCGCCCTGTATGTGGATACCTTCGAGGAGGTCGATGCGGAATACGCCAGAGCCATCGAAAACGGCGCGGTTTCCGTGCTTCCTCCCGAAACCGAACCATGGGGACAGCGTACCTGCTATATCGCCGATCCGGAGGGAAATCTCATTGAGATCGGTTCGTTCGGGAGAGCGTTTGAGGAGAGGGGATAGGACGGGGCTGCATTCCATCGGGGGTGCAGTCCTTTTTTGCAGGGTTAAGTCTTGACATTTGCATAAAAATCGGATATAATATATCATGAGGAACTTTAAAGGAATTTTCCGGATGATAAAGTTCGTCACCAATACGGCAGGCCACTGCCGGAATTCAAGGAGGTAAATACCAATGGCACTGACAAACAATCAGAATGTCCTCAAGTGGGTTGACGAGATGGTAGCTCTCTGCAAGCCCGACAAGGTTGTATGGATCGACGGTTCTAAGGAACAGCTCGATGAACTCATCAAGGAAGTAACATCCCTTCCGGATGGCGATCCGAATAAGATGTATGTACTGAATCAGGACAAGCTCCCGGGCTGCCTGTATCACAGAACCGCTGAAAACGACGTTGCTCGTGTAGAAGACAGAACCTTCATCTGCACAAAGACACAGCAGGATGCAGGTCCGACCAACTACTGGTGCGACCCCAAGGAAATGTATGCAAAGCTGACCCCCATGTACGATGGTGTGATGAAGGGTCAGACAATGTATGTTATCCCCTATTCCATGGGCCCGGTTACTTCCCCGATCTCCAAGGTTGGTGTGGAGCTGACTGACTCCATCTATGTTGTTCTGAACATGAACATCATGACAAGAATGGGCAAGGATGCTTTCACAAAGCTGGGTGATACCTCCAACGACTTCGTTCGCGGTCTGCACTCCAAGGCTGACGTTGATCCGGAAAACAGATACATCTGCCACTTCCCGGAGGACAACACAATCTGGTCCATCAACTCCGCATACGGCGGCAACGTAATCCTGTCCAAGAAGTGCTTCGCTCTGCGTATCGCTTCCTACCAGGGTAAGAACGAGGGCTGGATGGCTGAACATATGCTCATTCTGGGCGTTGAGAAGCCGAACGGCGAAACCAAGTATGTATGTGCTGCGTTCCCGTCCGCTTGCGGCAAGACCAACCTCGCAATGCTCATCCCGCCGGAGGGCTACAGAGCAAAGGGCTACAAGGTTTGGACAGTCGGCGACGACATCGCATGGCTCAAGCCCGGCGAGGACGGCAGACTCTATGCAATCAATCCTGAGAACGGTTTCTTCGGCGTTGCTCCGGGTACAAACATCAACTCCAACCCGAACGCTCTGAAGTCCACTATGTCCGATACCATCTTCACAAACGTTGCAATGAACAACGAAGACGGCACAGTATGGTGGGAGAAGCTCGACAAGAATCCGCCTGTTGACGCAACAGAGTGGACCGGCAAGCTGGTAAATGGCCCTGAGTTCATCGCAGAGGGCGGCAAGCTCGCGCATCCGAACTCCAGATTTACAGCTCCGGCAAAGAACTGTCCCTGCCTGTCTCCTGAGTTCGACAATCCGCAGGGCGTACCGGTATCTGCGATCGTATTCGGCGGCCGCCGTGCATCCACCACTCCGCTGGTATACCAGTCCTTCGACTGGACACACGGTACCTACATGGGTTCTGCTGTTTCTTCTGAAACAACTGCTGCAGCAGCAGGTGCAGTAGGCGTTCTGCGTCATGATCCGATGGCTATGAAGCCGTTCATTGGCTACAATGTAGGCGACTACTGGGCACACTGGCTCGAAATGGGCGAGAAGCTCGGCGACAAGGCTCCGAAGATCTTCAACGTAAACTGGTTCAAGCAGGACGAGAACGGCAACTTCATCTGGCCGGGCTTCGGCGACAACATGCGTGTTCTGGACTGGATCATCGAAAGATGCGAAGGCAATGTAGACGCAGAGGAAACTGCAATCGGTTACCTGCCTAAGAAGGGCGACATCAATGTTGAGGGTATCGAGGATGAAGTAACTCCCGAGATCATGGACAAGCTGCTGGCAGTTGACACTGATCTGTGGAAGAAGGAAATCGCTGAAATGCGCAGATACTACACCGAGGACATCGCTGCTAAGGGCGGCCGTGTTCCGGAAGCTCTGCTGGCACAGCTCGACAAGATCGAGGCTCGCCTGAATGGCTGATTAAGCGAATAGAAATCTGGAAAGCCGTTCCGTTTGGGACGGCTTTTCTGCATCTGGTTGACTTTTGAGCAGGAATATGCTATAATGAAGAAAAATTGAATTCTCACTTGAGGTATTTTTAGGGATTTAATAACTCCTGATTCCGCAAAACTTAAATCGCTAAACAGACGAAAAGACCAGATTATACAG
>CALGTT010000493.1 GCA_937901485.1 uncultured Ruminococcus sp. | reverse complement strand
GCAATGAATATGTTCTCACAGGGTGTTGACCCTGAGCTGGATTTCTCCAATCTGCCGGAGATCACAGAGGTATATGAGCGCGTGACAAGAATGCATGTCTATGAGCGTCAGCCGTACAGCGGTCAGCTCGTTTTTGCTGCATTCAGCGGTTCGCATCAGGATGCGATCGCAAAGGGTATGCACTGGCGTGAGGAGAAGAACTGTGAGCACTGGACTGTTCCCTATCTGCCGATCGACCCGACGGATGTCGGCAGAGTGTACGAGGCAGATGTCATCCGCATCAACAGCCAGTCCGGCAAGGGCGGTATCGGCTATCTGCTGGAAACACAGTACGGTCTGGATCTGCTGAAGGCAATGCGAGAGGAATTCGGCTACATCGTCAAGGGCGTTTCCGACCGCGGTCACAGAGAGCTGATGCCCTCCGAGGTTTATGACATTTTCCGCGAGACCTATGTGAATATCACTGCTCCGCTGGAATACAAGGAAACTCATTATGTACAGAAAAGCGGTATTCAGGCATTGGTGACCTGCGCGATGAACGGCGAGGAACAGACTGTACATGCATCCGGCAACGGCAGACTGGACGCAGTAAGCAATGCAGTGAAAAAATTCCTGAATCTGGAATACACCATCAAGACTTACACAGAACATGCACTGACCGTTTCTTCCAAGTCCGACGCGATTTCCTATGTCGGCATTGAAATGACGGACGGCAAGGTGTACTGGGGTGTCGGACAGATGCAGGACATCACAGATTCTTCCGTTTATGCACTGTTCAGTGCAATCAACCGTTATCTGGCTGATACACAGAAGTAATTACAGCAGAAAGCCCGACTTCGTAAAAGCGGAGTCGGGCTATCTATTTTACGGAAAGGATGCATATACGATGACTTCTTACATTCCACTCGGCGGTGTGTGGGAATTTCTGGACGACCAGCCGAAACGGTTTATGGGATTTCCGCCGGACGCACAGCAATTCCATGATACCATTGTCCTTCCCTCCACCACTGCACTGGCGAAAAAAGGCGAACCGAATCCGGCACAGGAAACGGATTTTCTGACGGAGGTGTACCCATATCGTGGAAATGCATGGTTCAGAACTGTTGCAGAACTGCCCACAGCATACCGCAGGAGCATGAAGCTTTACATGGAACGGACGCGTATTTCCGAGCTTTGGGTGAACGGTATGCGCATCGGCACAAGGGACAGCCTGTGCACAGCGCATGTCTACGACCTCTCAGATTTTGCTGCCTGTACCCGTCTGGAGCTGTGCATCCGCGTGGACAATCCCGAATACCCGACAAAGGGCGGACATATGACCTCACGCGATACACAGACGAACTGGAACGGTATTCTGGGTGCGTTCTATCTCCAGTGCACCGACCGGATGCACAGCATTGAGAGGATCAAGGCGATTCCGGACGCGGCAGGGCGCAGGGTGCGGCTGGAGCTGCATACTGCATGTACTGCAAATTCTGGCTGGATTTCGGGACAATGGGAGGATGTGGACGGAGAGGTCGGCATTCTGGAGAAGCAGAAAATCTCCTTGCAGCGCGGTGAGGATGGCATTGCCTATGCGGA
>CALGTT010000492.1 GCA_937901485.1 uncultured Ruminococcus sp. | reverse complement strand
CGCTGAGATTTGTGCCGATCATGGATGCGGCACAGAGTCCGGCGAGGAAGCCGGAGCCGAGTCTTTTCAGAATGCTGTGTTTCTTCATAGTTTTTTTCCTTTGCAATAAAGAAATGCCGATGTTTCGGCGGTTTCAGAGTTGATTAGTTGACTGCATTTCCTCCGCCTGCGGCGGAGGAAATTGCAAACAGATACAAAAAAAAGAGCCGATTTCTCGACTCTTTTCTTGGCTTCAATTCAATTGTATCCGGTTTTCGTATAGGTCAAACGCCTCGATAATGCTGGTGATATTGTCCGCATATTTTCCTGCGGAAGCATCAAATTCCTGCCATATGCCGTCAATTTTCACGACATTCACCACATGGCGGCGAGCCGCCGCTGGCAATTTGCCTCCCAATTCGCCTAACGGCGAAAAGGTTGGCACGTTCTCCGCAAATTCAGCATAAAACTGACTTACAGAATGTCGGTTGCCGCTTGCACGAAGTGCATAAGGCAACGAACACCAGCGGCGGTTCGCCGCCCGGCGAGGAAGCCGGAGCCGAGTCTTTTCAGAATGCTGTGTTTCTTCATAAATTTTCTCCTTTGCAATAAAAAAAGAGCCGATTTCTCGACTCTTTTCTTGGTTTCAATTCAATTGTATCCGGTTTTCGTATAGGTCAAACGCCTCGATAATGCTGGCGGTATTGTCCGCATATTTTCCGGCGGAGGCATCAAATTCCCGCCATATGCCGTCGATTTTCACGACATTCACCACATGCCCGTACCAGCCGTCATAGGATGCGAACGCAATGCCGCAGTCCAGCCCTGCTCCATCGTACAGAAAGTACGCATTCAAGGCATATTCAATGCAGTTGCGACCGCCCATAGCGTTTGCATCCGCAAGGGCTGCCACTGCACGATCCAGCTCGCTGCCACAGTGCCCTTGACCTTTCACATATAATGTATCATGGTCGATACCGTATTCCGTGAGGAATACCCACATCTGGGGGCTGGGTGCGTTCATATCCACAATCTGCGGTGGTGCGGTTGTTGTTTCTGTTGTAGTTTCGGCGGTTGTTGTGGTTGTGAAAATTGTCGTCACAACGATTGGGCTTGTGATCTGCACCGTTGTTTCCTGCACTGCCGTGAATTCTGTGTAAACCGCCGTTTCCTGCGTCGTTTCCGCCTCTTTCGCCTCTGTTAATATAAATGATGTGTCAGGCTTTGCGTATACGGCACAGGTCTGGGTGGTCGCTTCGGATTCTGTCACTGCTGGGGAACTCTCCGGCACAGTTTCAGGTGTACTTTCACTGGAAGTCACCGTTTCCGGCGGCAATTCTGTTGTCTGCGTTTCCGCCAACATCTGGCTATTCTCCGTTGTTTCGGTGGTGGTTTCTGTCTGCATGATGGTCGCTCTCTCCGGCGAATATGCCATAGTATCGCTGCAGCCGGTCAGCGTTATCAGCAGCAGAAAAAGGAAATATGTTTTTCTCATATGCGTCCCTCCTTTGCCACCACCATACCACATTTCAGCATAGATGTCCAGCTTTTTCAAGGAAATTCGACCTTTTTCACAAGTAGGTGATCTGATTTTCTTGCAGAACCACTGAATAAAATTCATTACATCATCATCTCCGGTTCAATTTCTTCTTCCATTCCCTCGTCCGCCCTGACCTCGATTTCCGACACCTGCTCCTGTGTGAGCTTCAGATCATAGGCGTTCAACACGGACTGATTGACCGCCTCTCTGCCAGACTTCGTGATAGCGTGGAATGTGTCGGAATACTGGACTTTTCCTTCTTTGTCGGTGTAACTCGTGGACGGCATCGCCACAAATCTGCCCTTCTCCGTTTCCATGACACGCAGACCATGCACAGCGAACACGCCATCGAGCGTAACGCTGGCGAACGCCTTGACAGGGGAATCGGGCTTGGTGATGATGCGGTTAATACTTGCTGTAATTTTCATAAAATCTCCTCCTTCTTGAATTTACATCATGCTCAAATCTGGTGATTCTTCCTCCATCCCGAAGAGAATCGCCAGCACTTCCTGCGGTGTAAGCTGCTGTACCATCGGTGTGAACTGTTCTGTGTACTTCTCGATCTGCTCGTCCGTCAGCGAACAGGACACATGCTCACCAATC
>CALGTT010000491.1 GCA_937901485.1 uncultured Ruminococcus sp. | reverse complement strand
TGATACCGCTCTGTACTTCTGCATAGTCATTCAGTGCCTTAGCCATGGGAGCGAGGCAGTTTGTGGTGCAGGAAGCTGCGGAAATGATGGTGTCCTCTGCTGTCAGAGTGTTCTCGTTTACAGAGAATACGATTGTGGGCAGGTCGTTGCCAGCCGGAGCAGAAATAACAACCTTCTTAGCACCTGCTGTGATGTGAGCCTGTGCCTTGTCCTTGGAGCAGTAGAAGCCTGTGCACTCCAGAACAACGTCAACACCGATCTCGCCCCACGGCAGCTCAGCTGCGTTAGCCATTGCATAGATCTTCAGAGTCTTGCCGTCAACTGTGATTGTACCAGCCTCGTCATCAGCAACAACAGTGTGCTTGTTCTCGCCGATTGTACCGCAGTAGCCGCCCTGTGCTGTATCATACTTCAGGAGCTGTGCGAGCATGGAAGGCTTTGTCAGGTCGTTGATTGCAACTACCTCATAACCCTCTGCACCGAACATCTGTCTGAAAGCCAGACGGCCGATTCTACCAAAACCATTAATAGCAACTTTTACTGACATTGGAATATACCTCCTAAATTTTTATACTCTTATTGTACACCATTTTTTTTAAAAATGCAAGTCCTTTGACATAAAAATATCAATTTTTTCACACTTTCCGTAATTTTAGACAGATACTCACCGATATTTCCGCTCCATTTTGAACTTTCTCACAATGTTTCAAATCGCTTTTAAAAAGAAACTGCGTCCGCTTTACTTTTTTCATGATCGGGTGTATAATAGAACTGTTATTTTATGTCGAATTTTGTCGAATTTCCATTTTGTGGAAATACTGAACACTATTTATATGGGGGCGCACAACAATGAACAATGAATTGCTGCAGTCACTATCCAACTGCTATCAGAATAGTTCTTCCCTTGTACTGATCATGAACCTGCAATGGAAAGTGCTCTGGTCCAACCGAAAGCCCGTCGGCATTACGGATCTTCCCGCACAGCTTGGGATCTCCGCGAATCATGTAGAGAACACTGTTCACCGTCTGACTCTGCACAATGATACCTTTGAATGCCGGCTCCTGTGCAATTTGCAGGATGGTCTGCGCATCGCGGAGCTTTCACCCTGTAAGGAAACACTGCGGCTGAATCCTACGGAGATCTCCACTGCGATCCAAGCCATTTCCAATGCCTGCTTCTCCCTGAACGATGTACTCAGAAGTCAGAATGATCATGATCAGGTATGGATTCTCAACACGATCATGGGCAACTGCTATCGTGTATACCGTTCTGCCTACCTTCAGAATCTGATCGAACGGATGCGCAGCGGACAGCGGATGCAGGACATTTTCTGTGTGCAGACTGTGCTCAGCGGCGCATATGACCGGATGAAGCGGATCCTGGACAGGTGCATGGAGCTTGGGCTTCAATGCAATGCGCCCACTATATATATGAAAGGTGACGCTGATGAGCTGGTTTCAGTGATTCTGGCAGCGGTTGTGCTTTGCTGCAGGGATGCTGACTGCCTGCTTGAAACAGGTATCACGCTTGATTGGCAGGACGGTTTTGCTGTGATGACTGTGCGTGCGGAGAAAACGAATATTCCGATCGACAACCGCCACAGGATCAATGATATTTCTGAGGAGGAATACGCCGCAGAAACCTCCGTGCTGAATCTGTTCAGCAATGACTGCCATGGCAGCTGGGTTATGCAGGAGAACAAAGCCGCAGGTATCCGCACCTGCACTGTGCAGTTTCCTGCAAGTGAACAAAACGGCGGCAGCATTTCTCTGCACAGTCCCGGCGAACGGCTGGACGGCGGTTATTTCGGAAAATACAGCGTGATGCTCTCGTGCATTCATTATCGGGATATGTTTTAAGGCTGTACCGTAAAACGCCTTGCAGAAAATGCTTCGTGATACTATAAGCAAAAAGGGTGAGAAAACTATGAAACGAATGACTTCATTCAGCGCACTGGACATTATCAACAGGGTGATCGACGAGAGCGTACAGGAGGGTGATCTCTGTGTGGATGCCACTGCCGGACGCGGCTTTGATACCCTGCATCTGTGCAGACTGGTCGGCGACAGCGGGCATGTCACTGCCTTTGACATCCAGCAGGAAGCGGTGGACAGCACAAAGGCACTTCTGGAGGAAAACGGCATGTCGCACCGCGCGGACGTTCTCCTGCGCAGTCACAGCGAGATGGACGCGGTGCTTGAGGAAGAAACGGTGTCACTGATGACATTCAATTTCGGCTGGCTTCCCAAGGGCGACCACACGATCAACACACGCAGGGAAACGAGCATCGCCGCGATCGAAAAGGGCTTGCAGCTGCTGAAAAACGGCGGCATCATGACGCTGATCATCTACTATGGCAGGGAGACCGGATTTGAGGAACGTGATGCGATTCTGGAATACCTCCCGACGCTGGACAACCGGAAATACACTGTGGTGGAAATGCCGTTTGTGAACCGCACCAACTGTCCCCCGATCCCGATCATTATCATCAAGGATCAATGCTGATACGCGGGATTGCTCACATTCCCGTGTCCGGATGAAAAAAATGAAAAAAAGTGAAAAAAGCCCTTGACAAAACATGCGGAATATAGTATAATAATGATTGTATGGTCATAAGCAGAGTAACCGACTGCATATGGCGCATTCACCCGCATTGCAATTTCGATGAGGGATCCCCGTTCCTTGCCATCCGCATTGTACGGTGAGTGGAAATACCTATTAAAAAAACGGAGGAATTGATTATGTCTACAACCATGCCTAAGGCTGGCGAAGTTAGCCGCAAGTGGTATATTTTAGATGCAGCGGACAAGCCGCTGGGCCGTGTTGCTGCAAAGGCTGCACACATCCTGAGAGGCAAGCACAAGCCTACATTTGCACCGCATGTTGACTGCGGCGATCATGTAATCATCATCAACTGTGAGAAGGCTATTCTGACCGGCAAGAAGCTGGAGCAGAAGAAGTTCTACTGGCACACCGGCTGGATCGGCGGTCTGAAGGAAGTATCCTACAAGAAGCTGATGGCTGAAAGACCGGAAAAGGCAATGACAATTGCAGTAACAGGTATGATCCCCCACACAGCACAGGGCAGCGCACAGCTCAAGCGTCTGCGTACCTTCAAGGGTGCAGAGCACAATCATGCAGCACAGAAGCCCGAAGTTCTGGAATTTTAATCAAGGAGGCAGCACGATATGTACGAACCTAAGGTAGCATACCACTATGGTACAGGCAGAAGAAAGCATTCCGTATCCAGAGTAAGACTCGTTCCGGGTACTGGCAATATCACAATCAACGGCAGAAGCATTGACGATTACTTCGGTCTTGAGACTCTCAAGCTCATTGTTCGTCAGCCTCTGGCTCTGACAGATACAACTGAGAAGTTTGACGTTATCTGCACAGTAGAGGGCGGCGGCGTTACCGGTCAGGCTGGTGCGATCCGTCACGGTATTTCCCGCGCACTGCTTCAGTTTGATGCTGAACTGCGTCCGGCTCTGAAGGCTGCTGGTTTCCTGACCCGCGACCCCAGAATGAAGGAAAGAAAGAAGTACGGCTTGAAGGCCGCTCGTCGCGCACCTCAGTTCTCCAAGAGATAAAAGAACAATACTCTGCT
>CALGTT010000490.1 GCA_937901485.1 uncultured Ruminococcus sp. | reverse complement strand
CCGGAGATTCTCTGTGCCATGCCGGCAGCTGCAAGGCTGCACTGCGCACTGGAACTTCCCGCGCCTTGTCCGCTGACCGTGCGCGAGGGGCGCGATATGCTCGAAACGCGGTACTGCAATATCGTCCGTGCACTCCCCCAGAACACACCTGTGCGGAACAATGCCGCCGCGCTGACGTTCCGTGACGTGTATTTCCGCTATGGGCGGCATGAGCCGGACGTGGTTTCCGGTCTTTCACTGGAGGTGCATGAGGGGGAAATTTTCTGCATTCTCGGCGGCAACGGTTCGGGCAAAAGCACGGCACTCCAGCTTGCTGCGAGGCTGCAAAAGCCCCATGCCGGTGACATCCGCGTTTTCGGAAAACGGCTGAAGGACTACAAAAACCAGTCGCTCTACAATGGCTGTCTTGCGATGCTGCCGCAGGATGTGCAGACGGTATTTCTGCGCAATACGGTTGCCGAGGAGCTTGCGGAAATGCCGGAAGTGCAGCTGCCATTCGACCTGCGCCATCTGTACAGCAAGCACCCCTACGACCTTTCCGGCGGCGAACAGCAGCTGTGCGCATTGGCAAAGGTACTTGCACAGCAGCCGCAGCTGCTCCTGCTCGATGAGCCGACCAAGGGACTGGACGCGCACACAAAGCAGAAATTTACCGCGATTCTCCGTGCTTTACAGGCGCAGGGGATGACCATTGTGATCGTCACGCACGACACGGAGCTTGCAGCGGACTGCGCAGACCGGTGCGCGTTATTCTTCCGCGGCAATGTGGTTTCGGTTGACGCGCCGCGCAAATTTTTCGCAGAGAGCAGCTTTTACACGACCGCTGTCAGCCGCATGACGCGGCAGTTTTTCGACAATGCGGTGACGGTGGAGGACGCTGCCGCACTTTGTCGGCGCAATCAAAGGAGGGATTTGCGTGATCGTGATTGCCAATGAACCGCTGCGGCGCGTTCTGCAATGGCTTTTGCCGCTTTTGCTGATTCCGGCGGTGGTGGTGGGCGGTGCGCATTTTTTCCCTGAATCCCGTCATTTGTTCGTATCCTTTGCCGCTGCTGCATTGTCCGTGCTCCTGTTTCTGGCAGGGATTGAGCGCAAAAAAACCGGTACACGGCGCATGGTACTCACGGCGGTGATGACTGCGCTGTGCATTGCCAGCCGGTTTCTTCCCCTGTGCCAACCAGTGACCGCCATCATCATCCTGACCGCGCTGTATCTTGGCAGGGAAGCCGGTTTTCTGACGGGGGCAATGGCAGCTTTGCTGTCGAATTTCTATTTCGGGCAAGGGCCTTGGACGGCATTCCAGATGCTTGCATGGGGGATGACCGGATGGATTGCAGGACTGCTTGCCGACCCACTCAAGCGCAGCAAAGTATTGCTCCTGTTGTTCGGGATTCTGTCGGGAATCGGCTATTCGATGCTGATGGATGTGTGGACGGTGCTCCAGTATTCGGGGAATTTCACCCTGCCGCTGTACGCGGCAAAGCTCATGACAGCGATTCCCTACACGCTGCTCTATGCCCTGTCCAATTTCCTGTTCCTGC
>CALGTT010000489.1 GCA_937901485.1 uncultured Ruminococcus sp. | reverse complement strand
GTACTGCACCAGCACGCGTTCGTGTGCATCGGTCGTGTCCGATGCCCAGCACTGCGGCGCGTAGTAAAGCATTCCGGCATCGAACCTGCCGCCGCCGCTGGAGCAGGATTCAAAGAGAATGTGCGGAAATCTGCGGATCAGCCGTTCATAAAGCTCGTACACGCCGAGGATGTATCTGTGGAATACCTCCCCCTGACGCTCCGGCGGCAGTGCGGCACTGTAAACCTCGGTCATGGAACGATTCATATCCCACTTGACATAGGAAATTTCCGCATCATGCAGGACTTGTTCCATCTGCGCATAGATGCAGTCCACTACCTCTGCACGCGAGAAATCCAGCACATACTGATTTCTGCCATGGGATGCCGCGCGGTCGGGAGTCTGTAGGATCCAGTCGGGATGTGCACGGTAGAGGTCGCTGTCCTTGTTGACCATCTCCGGCTCAAACCACAGCCCGAAGTCCATGCCCATTTCGCGGATGGACTTGGCAAGCCCCGTGATGCCGTGGGGGAGCTTTTCGGGATTCGGCTGCCAGTCGCCCAGTCCTGCGCGGTCATTGTTACGCCTGCCGAACCAGCCGTCATCGAGTACCAGCAGCTCAATACCGCAGTCCATCGCGGTTTTAGCAAAGGCGAGGATCTTCTCCTCGTCGAAATCAAACGTTGTTGCCTCCCAGCTGTTGAGAAGGATCGGACGCTCCCGATCGCGCCAGTACCCCCGCGCCACGCGCGTGCGCAGGAGCGTGTGGATCTCCTGACTCAGCCCGTTCAGCCCCTCGTCCGAGAAAAAGAGAAGGGATTCCGGTGTCTGGAACGCTTCGCCCGTGTCCAGATGCCAGCAGAAGCCCTGCGGATGGATGCCCTGACGGACACGCGTCACGCCGAACGCGTCCACTTCCGCAGACGAAAGGAAATTGCCGCTGTAGACGAACTGAAAGCCGTAGGCTTCGCCCTGTGTTTCCGTGGTCTGCGGACGTTTGAGGATGATGAACGGGTTGTGGTTGTGGCTGGAATGTCCGCGCACGCTCCCTACCGACTGCATTCCGGCGCGCAGGGGGGAGGTGATGACATGTCGTTCGCGCGACCATGCGCCAGAGAACTGCATCAGCTCATAATCGCTGTCGTAGAAGTCCACGCTCATGCTCATGGCGGAGTCAAGATACACGGGTGCGCCATGGTTGACAAACTGTGCACTTCTGGCAATGCAGGCGCGGTCACGGAAGATGGTGTAGCGCAGGATGAGGTCGATGTCCGTGACGGTATCGTGCATCGTCAGCTCCAGTGTTTCCGCTTCGTCATCCGCCTCGCAGTAGGATGCCGGAAGTCCGGAAAGCTTTGGTTTTCCGGCAAAAATGCGGTGCTCTGCATAGCAAAGATCGGAAATGGCACTGCCGTTTGCCTGCCGGATGGAGAACGCCGGCATCCGGAAGTCCGCTGCCCCTGCGCAGGGGTATTCCTGCCGCTGCTGTTCGGGGGAAAAGAGCGCGTCCCCCTCGATCGGGAACGCCGTCAGCGGACGGGGCACCATCTCAGTCATGTGGCTGTAATCGCCCCGATTGCGGACGGCTTTGCCGAAATAACGGTGTCCGGCGTGCCCGTTCTTCATAATGTACAGAATATAGCTGATCTTCCCGTTGGAGAGATGAAAGCTCCGGTCGGTTTCGTTGTAGGTGATCATGGAAACAGCTCCTTTCCGTTTGCCGATGGTTTTGCGGACGGCGGCTTCGCCCCATCCGGAAAACATCAGCCGTTCCATATCTGATTACTGTGATTATACCACATTCTCCTCAAAATTGCAAGCATTGACACGCCCGTTCTTTTGTGCTATAATGATAAAAACCACTTTTGAAACGAGATGATTTTTATGAAAAAACAAGTTTACAATCCCTTCCTCCCCCTGCATGAATGCATTCCGGACGGTGAACCGCATGTGTTCGGTGACCGCGTGTATCTGTTCGGTTCGCATGACAAGGAGGGCGGCGAAACGTTCTGTATGCTCGATTATGTGACCTACTCCGCGCCCGTGGACGATCTCACGGACTGGCGGTATGAGGGTGTGATCTACAGCGCAAAGCAGGATCCCCTCTACTGTGAGGAACGCCCCTATATGTACGCCCCCGATGTCGTGCGCGGCAATGACGGCAGGTACTACCTCTACTACTGCCTGTCCGGTGCGTTCGGCAAGGGCGGCTACCACGGCAGCGGAAATGACGAAATGAGAACGGCTTTTGAAAAGGC
>CALGTT010000488.1 GCA_937901485.1 uncultured Ruminococcus sp. | reverse complement strand
GGGATTATGTAGTGCGCTTTGTTTCAGAACACCGCATTACTGCGGACGGCATTTTCGATACCGTTCTGAGCCTGCTGACAGTTTTCATCAACGGCGATATCAAGGACAAGGCTGTGCATGGCAGTACGTCCCTGATGCTGCTTGAATATCTCGACGAGCTGGCGATCGAATTCATTACCTATGACGGGCACTACGACGAGCGTCAGACAAAGGCAATGGCAGCTCTGATGCTGCGGCTGAAGAATTACCGTTCGTCCTATCTGCGCAGCTGGAAGCAGCTCGTCCGGGACACCACGGATATTCCGGAATCCCCCGACCTGCCCGCCTCCCCCGCTGAACGCATGGACACGCCGGCAAACGCTCCCAAGCTTGCACCGGCACAGCCTGTGCAGGAGGAGGAAGAAGCACCCGCACAGGCGCAGAATGTGGACGAACCCGAGGAAACGCTGGAGCAGCTTTTGCAGGATCTGAACGATCTGACAGGTCTGCAAAAGGTAAAAGAGGATCTCAACAGTCTGATCAATCTGCTCAAAGTCCACAAGATGCGCATGGAGCGCGGTCTGCCGCAGACCTCTGTTTCCCTGCACATGGTCTTTTCCGGCAATCCCGGTACGGGTAAAACAACAGTCGCGCGTATGATGAGCAAGATCTACCGCAAGCTCGGCGTTCTGAGCAAGGGGCATCTGGTCGAGGTGGATCGTTCAGGACTCGTCAGCGGCTATGTCGGACAGACTGCCATCAAGACCAAGAAGGTCATTGACAGCGCACTGGGCGGCGTGCTCTTCATTGATGAGGCGTATGCGCTGACCAATTCCGGCGGTTCAAATGATTTCGGCATTGAAGCAGTCAACACGCTGCTCAAGGCAATGGAGGACAACCGTGACGACTTTGTGGTCATCGTTGCCGGCTATCCCGATCTGATGGATGAATTTCTGGAATCCAACCCCGGTCTGCGTTCGCGCTTCAACAAGCAGATCCTCTTTGAGGACTACACGGCGGAGGAGCTGGTGGACATTTTCAGCGGCATCTGCGGCAAGTCCTTCTATGAGGTAACGGACGAGGCACTGGCGTGTGTGACGGATTTCTTCGCTGAACGCTGTGCACAGAAGCTGCCGGGCTTTGCAAACGGCAGAGATGTGCGTAATTTCTTTGAAAAGACGCTGACCAATCAGGCAAATCGTCTGGCACAGATGAGTGATCTCACCGACACCGATCTTGTCACCATCACGGTTGAGGATGTGGAGACGGTGGAATTGTTCTAGGGAGTGTTGACACTAAAATAATACGCAGATTTTGCCGAAAAGATGCGTTGTTAGGCTTAGTGTCAACACGACCTAAATATATTACTTTGGAGGTAAACAAATGGTTGTTATCGAAATGGAAAACGGAAAAGAGATCGAGATCGAGCTGTACCCCGATATTGCGCCGATCTCCTGCGAAAATTTTGAAAAGCTGATCAACGAGGGCTTCTACAATGGTCTGACCTTCCACAGAGTCATCTCCGGCTTCATGATCCAGGGCGGCTGTCCGCTGGGCACGGGCACGGGCGGTCCGGGCTGGCACATCAAGGGTGAATTCCTTGCAAACGGCGTGAAGAACGACCTCAAGCACACCCGCGGCGTGCTGTCCATGGCAAGAGCACAGAACCCCGATTCTGCCGGCTCTCAGTTCTTCATCATGCATGAGGATGCGCCCTATCTGGACGGTCAGTATGCTGCATTCGGCAAGGTCGTTTCCGGCATGGAAACCGTTGACGAGATCGCAGCTGTGCAGACCAACTACAATGACAAGCCTCTGACACCGCAGGTTATGAAAAGAGTATATATCAAGTAATACTGAGAATCCCCGCCATCCGGCGGGGATTTTTGCACCCAAAACAAAAAGCACCTGCACAAATGTACAGGTGCTTTGCTCTTTAATTATGCCTTACGCGCTGCGGCATCCTCTGTCCAGATCCGCTTGAATTCCTGGAAGAAATCCTTGCAGCGTTCCGGATGCAGATTTTCCTTCAGGTACAGGAAAACCAGCTCACGCTCCTCTTTGAAGTCGGTCAGACTCAGCTTAGCAACTCTGCCGGAAGCTTCTGCATCCTCCATACTTACATCAAATGCAAAAGTAATGCCCGTATTTGCCGCCGTCAGTGCAATGATGGTATCCTGTGCATTGCAGGTCATCGCTGCATAAAAATCATCCATCTCGCACTTGCGCTGCTCCAGAATATCTTCAAGAATTGCACGGCTGCCCGAACCTGCTTCACGCACCAGCAGCTTCTCACGGAATGTTTTGCGGAATGTGATGTTCTTCAGCTCATTACAGTGTCTCGGATTTGCCCAGCAGCTGAAACGCTCCTTCGCTACAGTGACCTTGCCGAAATGTCCATTGTCATATCTGGAATCTACCAGCACAAAGTCTACCTGACCATGCTCCAGCATCTCAATGAGATTTTCGGAATTATCCACGATCATTTCAATTTCCAGTTCCTCATCATAATCCAGCATTCTGCCGATCAGCTTTGGAACGATATTGCCGCCCAGATCCTTCGTACAGCCAAAACGCAGTGGTTTATGCCGCTCTCCCATGCGCTTGAGGTCTTCCAGAACCTTACTGCTCGTATGCATCATCGCCTGTGCCTGACGGCGGAGATACTCGCCTTCCGGTGTCAGCGACAGGGTTTTCCCCTCATAGCTGAACAGCTGGCAATTGTAACGCTTTTGCAGATACTTGATGTGCTGGGTGACAGACGGCTGTGTAATGTTCAGGTACTTTGCTGTGTTGGTGTAGCTCCTCGTTTCGCACAGCTTCAGAAATGTTGTAATTCTAAAATCTAACATACTTAACTCCTTCTGTTGTGATTCGTGATGATCCGCCGTATGCTCCTTAACAGGCATTTCTGCCATGAACACAATACAGATATTTCACGATTGCTGTTCCCCGTGGAAAACCACAATATCCAATTTCATACTAAAATAAAACAAAGGCTGCCACGATCCTCCCAGAAACGAAGTAATTCTGCTTGTAATTTGCACATACGCCCTGTGCACTGTGTAATAAGGCGGCAGACACAGCAGCACAAAAATTTCAGAATACAACACAGAATACAACTACTTGTTCCCAAAAGAATCTCAACAACCATTACTTTATATAAACATTATACACAATTCCACCGTTATTGTCAAGCCTTTTTCGCAAATTCACTCATTTTTTACATTTATGATAATTTCATATGCAAAATTTGTGCCATCCGTACATATACTGATGCAGATGACCGTTTCCATCAAACAATCTGACGTTGGGAGAGATGCATATGTGTGGTATTGCAGGTGTGATCGCGTTTCAGGAAACGCTGCATGAGCAGGGACGGCTCTTTGAGAAGATGCAGTCCTCGATCATAAGGCGCGGGCCAGATCAGAAAGGGCTGCTGATCACGGATCATGCGGCACTCATTCACACGCGCCTGTCCGTCATTGATCCGGCATCCGGCAGACAGCCGATGCAGTATACGGACGGAACGGAGACTTACACCATCATTTACAACGGAGAGCTGTACAACACCGCGGAGCTGCGGCAGATGCTGCGGGAAAAGGGCTATACCTTTGCCACACACGCGGACACGGAGGTGCTGCTCAAAGCATACGCGGCGTTCGGTGAGGACTGTGTTGACCTTTGCAACGGCATTTTTGCCTTTGCGGTCTGGGAACACAAACGCGAGCGGCTGTTTCTGGCACGCGACCGCATCGGTGTCAAGCCCCTGTTCTACCATCTGACTCCGGAGCGGCTGGTGTTCGGCTCGGAGCTGAAAGCGATCCTCGCACATCCGTCCGTGCCGCATGAGATCGACATGAACGGCATCAGTCAGCTTCTGCTGTTCGGGCCGGGCAGAACACCGGGCTGCGGTGTATTCCGCGGTATGGAGGAGCTGAAAGCGGGGCACTGCGCCTATTACACGGCGGAGCAGGGACTCAAAATGCGGTGCTACTGGCAGCTTGAGGCGCGTGAACATACGGACAATTTCGAACAAACGGCGGAGCATGTACGCTTTCTGCTGACCGATGCCATCCGCCGGCAGCTGGTTTCCGATGTGCCGATTGGCACATTCCTGTCGGGCGGACTGGATTCAAGCCTCATTTCCTCCGTGGCAGCGCGTGAATTTGCAAAGGACGGGCGGGAGCTTCACACATTCTCGGTGGATTATCGGGATAATGACAAATACTTCCGGAAGAGCAAATTCCAGCCGAACAGTGATCCGGACTTCATCCGCAGGATGCAGGCATATCTGGGGGCTTCCCATCACTGGACGGTCGTGGATACGCCTGCACTTACCGACGCTCTGTTTGCAGCGGTGGATGCACGCGACCTGCCGGGCATGGCGGATGTGGACGCATCCCTCCTGCTGTTCTGCGGTGAGATCCGGCAGGAGGTAACGGTCGCGCTTTCGGGCGAATGTGCGGATGAGCTGTTCGGCGGCTATCCGTGGTACAGAGATCCGGAGATCCGCGCGGCATACGGATTCCCGTGGTCGCAGAGCACGGCATACCGGCTGACCTTTGCAAAGCCGGAGATCGCGGAAGCACTGGAACAGCGCGGGGATGTGGATCGTGAGTACCGTGCAACGCTTGCGCGGACGGTACTGCTGGACGGTGAACCGCCCGTGGAACAGCGGATGCGTGAGATGATGCGGCTCAATCTCGACTGGTTCATGCAGACGCTGCTCGACCGCAAGGACCGCATGAGCATGTACAACGCACTGGAGGTGCGTGTGCCGTTCTGTGACTACCGGATCGCGCAGTATCTGTACAATGTACCGTGGGAATTCAAGGAGCACGGCGGCTATGAAAAGGGACTGCTGCGTGAGGCGATGCGCGGCTATCTGCCGGAGGAGATCCTCTGGCGCAAGAAAAGCCCCTATCCCAAGACGCACAATCCGAATTACCTTACAGCAGTCACAGAGCTTCTGGAACGCCGTCTGCAAAATCCGGATGCGCCCATTTTGCAGATCGTGCGCCGCGAGGCACTTGAACAGCTGATGTACGGTGAGGAATCCGTGCAGTGGTACGGTCAGCTGATGACAAAGCCCCAGACGATCGCGTATTTCGCGCAGATGGACTACTGGATGGAACACTGCGAGGTCAAGGTCTGCCTGTAAATCTTCGGGGACAGCTTTCACGGCTGTCCCCTTTCGTATAGTCAACTATACATCGGACATATTCTGCAATGTTTCAGGAGCAATCCGCAACAGGAAAATCATAGAAATATTCACATTTTTATGGTATAATAAAGAAAATATCCACGAAAGGGTGATCGCAATGAAGATGAAAAAAATGCTTGCGGCTCTGGGCGCAGTACTGCTCTGCTGCGGCGCATCCGCAAACCTTCCGGCGCGCACGGACGCGGCAGAGGAAACCTACCGCATCATGTGCGTGGGCGATTCCATCACACATGGCTACATCAACGGGGACAACGGCTACCGCAAATATCTCTGCTACTACCTCCAGCAGAACGGCATCGCCTATGACATGGTAGGCCCTGAAAACGGCTGGGCAGAGTCGGCGGTCTATGACTGGAACGGTACTTCCATCACTTACGATCCCCAGCACTGCGGCTACAGCGGCTATTCGACCATGAGCTATTCAGGCAGAACGGGCATTTATGAAACGCTGTTCGGCAGCAGCAATCTGATGGAAACCTATGATCCGGACATGGTACTTCTGCAGATCGGCACAAATGACCTATTGGATGCAAGTCTGGACATCCGCACGGGCGTGGGTGATATCCGTGAAACGACCACGGCACTCGACCGTCTGGAAACGGTGGTGGACAAGATTCTGGAGAATATGGACAGCACAGATGTCCTCTTTGTGACGACCGTACCGGATATTGATGCGAATACCTGCGCAAGCTGGGTGTCCTCCTACCAGTGGACATTCGGCATCACAGCCGAGGAAATTCCGGCAAAGGTGCAGGAATGCGTGGATTCGTACAACAGCGGTGTCAGAGCACTTGTTGCCGAAAAGCAGGCGGAGGGCAAGAATGTCCGGCTGGGAGATGTGAACAGCGTTGTGGATTACACCACAGGCGATCTCGAGGACGGATGCCATCCGAGCGAGCAGGGCTATGCGAAGATGGGTGCGCATTGGGCAGAAACGATTGCTGCATATCTGAACGGCGGCACGGTCATCGTCCCCCCCACAACGGAAGAAACAACCGAATCGACAGAACCCACCACTGAACCGACCGAACCCACCACGATTCCCAGCGAATCGGTGGACAATATGCCGATGTTCGGTGATGTCAATGATGATGCTGCGGTTGATATTCTGGATATCATCAAGCTCCAGAAATATCTGCTGGCACTGGACAGCCTGAATGAACGTAATTTTGTTTCTGCCGATCTGAATGCGGACGGTGAAGTGAATGCTTTTGATCTGGCACATCTGAAATACTATTATGTGCTGAGTATTACGCCGATGCCGTGGTAATACCTGATAGAAATGATAACCCCCGATTTCGCTGTGAAATCAGGGGAAATTCTTATTCTTCTGTTTTTTCCACGACCGCAATGCCCAGCACATCGAGGTTTTCCTTCTCGACAACGGACGGACATGCGCTCATGATCTCGGAGGCATCCTTTACCTTCGGGAATGCCACAACATCACGCAGGCTCTCTGCCTTGCACAGAACCATTGCCAGTCTGTCCAGACCAATGCCCAGACCGCCGTGGGGCGGTGCACCGTAGTGATATGCTTCTACGAGGAAGCCGAACTTTGCTTCGATCTCCTCATCGGTCAGACCAAGTGCACGGAACATCTTCTGCTGCAGCTCAAAGTCGGTGATTCTCATGGAACCGGAACAAAGCTCTACGCCGTTCAGAACGAGGTCGTACGCCTTTGCAGTTACCTTGCCCGGATCGGATTCGAGGAACGGCAGGCATTCATCCTCCGGCATGGTGAACGGATGGTGCATTGCCAGCCATGTCTGGGAATCCTCGTCCCATTCGAAGAACGGGAACTGTGTGATCCACAGGAAATTCAGCTTTTCTTCCGGAATGATGTCCAGCTTCTTTGCCACATGCAGACGCAGTGCACCCAGAACGGGCAGTGTCACGCTGTTCTTGTCCGCGATGAACAGGGCAACGTCACCCTTTTCACAGCCGATGATATTCAGGATATTCTGCATTTCTTCATCACTGAAGAACTTCGAGAATGCACAGGTGGGAGCTTCGTCCGCCCAGCGGATGAAGGCAAGGCCCTTTGCACCGATGCCGCGCACCATTTCGGTGAGCTTGTCGATTTCCTTACGGGTCAGCACCTTTGCCGCATCCTTTGCTACGATGCAGCGAACGCTGCCGCCGGACTGTACTGCACCGGAGAAGACACCGAAGCCGCAATCCTTGACCAGATCGGAAATATCACAGATCTCCATGCCGAAACGGGTATCCGGCTTGTCAGAACCGTAGCGGTTCATGGCATCTGCATAGGACAGGCGGGGCAGGGGCAGTGTGATCTCCTGACCGAGCACATCGGACATGAGCTTTGCGAGGAAGCCCTCGGTCATGTCGAGGATGTCCTCCACATCAACATAGGACATTTCCAAGTCGATCTGTGTAAATTCCGGCTGACGGTCTGCACGCAGATCCTCATCGCGGAAGCATCTTGCGATCTGGATATAACGCTCCATGCCGGCAACCATCAGCAGCTGCTTGTAGATCTGGGGGGACTGGGGCAGAGCGTAGAACTTGCCGTTGTGCACACGGGACGGGATCAGATAGTCTCTTGCGCCCTCCGGTGTGGACTTCATCATCATGGGTGTTTCGATCTCGATGAAATCATTTGCATAGTAGTATTCTCTTGCGCACTTTGCGATCTTGTGGCGCATGATCAGATTCTGCTGGAGGGGTGTTCTTCTCAGGTCGAGATAACGGTATTGCAGGCGCAGCTCCTCATTGACATTCGTTTCGTCACTGATGACGAACGGCAGCGGTTCTGCCTTGGAGAGAATGCGCAGATCCTCCGCAACGATCTCGACCATACCGGTCTTCATGTTGGGGTTCACATCCTGACGCTGTACGGCAGTACCCTTGACCAGCAGGACGTATTCATTCTTGACGGATGCCGCCTTTTCAAAAATGGCACGGTCTGTTTCATCATTGAACACCAGCTGCACCTCACCGCTTCTGTCACGCAGAACGATGAAGATGACCTTGTTCTTGTTTCGCATATACTGTACAAAGCCGCCGACAGTGACCTGCATTCCCGGCTCTGTGACCTCACCGCAGCCATGTGTGCGGCGAAGATTTCCCATAGATTCAACCATAATGTGCCTCCTTATTATCCAAGCAGTGCTTCTGTGTCTTCCCCTGCAAAGAGGGAATCGAGCAGGAGCGTGGAGAAATTCTCTGCAAATGTCTCCGTCAGGGCAATTCTTGTCTTTTCGCCCGTTTTCATGTTCTTGATATCCGCAAGACCATCCGCGATCTCGTTGTCACCGATGACGATGGTGAACTTGGCGTTGATCTTGTCCGCGTACTTCATCTGCGCACGCAGACTTCTGCCCATGACATCCGTCTGCGCAGAAATGCCCTCCTGACGCAGTGCCGCTGTCAGCTCGAATGCCTTGTCCGCCGCAGCCTCGCCCATGGGCGCAAGGTAGATGTCGCAGCTTTCCTCGTCGGAGAGAACAACGCCCTGATTGCGCAGTGTGAGCAGCAGACGTTCAAGTCCCATGCCAAAGCCGAGTGCGGGGGTATCCGGACCGCCGAGCTGACCGATCAGACCGTCATATCTGCCGCCGCCGCAGACAGTGCCCTGTGCACCGATGTCGGTGGTGACGAACTCAAACACAGTCTTGGTGTAGTAATCCAGACCGCGCACGATCTTGGGATTGACCTTGTATTCGATCTTCAGCATCTCCAGATTCTTCTTGAGCTGCTCAAAATGTGTGCTGCAGTCCTCGCAGAGATAGTCGAGGATCACGGGTGCACCCTCTGCAATTTCGCCGCAGATGGGGCTTTTGCAGTCAAGGATGCGCATCGGGTTCTTTTCCAGTCTGGACAGACATGTCTCGCAGAGCTGATCCTTCGAGGCTGCAAAATACTCCTGCAACGCCTTATGGTAAGCCTTGCGGCAGTTCGGACAGCCGATGGAATTGATGTACAGTGCAATGCCCTTGATGCCGACCATATCAATGATCTGCTTTGCAAGACTGATGACCTCGGCATCCGCGGATGCACTCGGAGAGCCTGCCATTTCCACTCCGAACTGGTGGAATTCGCGCAGTCTGCCAGCCTGCGGACGCTCATGGCGGAAGCAGGACAGGATATAGTATACGCGCTGGGGCAGTGCTTCATTCAGAAGTCCGTTCTGCAGCATGGCACGGATCGTGCCGGCTGTCCCCTCAGGGCGCAGTGTGAACGTGGATTCCTTTGCAGAAACAGTATACATCTCCTTCTGCACCACATCGGTCGTTTCACCGACGCTGCGGCAGAACAAATCGGTCTGTTCAAAGGTGGGGACGCGGATTTCGCGGAAGCCGTATACATCCGCAATTTCACGCAGCATCCGTTCGAGATTCTGCCAGTCACGGCTGACGGACGGCAGAATGTCCTCTGTTCCGTTCGGTCGTTTGATACTTGCCATAGATACCTCCAAAAATAAAAGTCTGCTGCATTTTCTTTTCTGCTCCCCCATCGGACAGCAAACCGAACTTACAGCAGACTGAGAATTTGCAAAACCAGTTAGATTGTCGGATTTCCGATCTCTCTCCAGTCGAGATCGCCGCGTTCGAGTGCCATGATCAGGGCTTCACCGGTCGCGATATTGGTAGCTACCGGCACATTATGGACATCGCATCTGCGCAGCAGATCCATATCCGCATTTTCGGAATCCTTAGCGGTGATCGGATCGCGGAAAAATAGCAGTACGTCGATCTCATTGCAGGAGATCTTCGCGCCGATCTGCTGACCGCCGCCCTGTGAACCGCTCATATATTTCTGGATCGTCAGTCCGGTCGCCTCACTGACAAGCTTTCCGGTCGTTCCGGTCGCGCAAAGATTGTATCTGGACAGAATGCCGCAGTAGGCAATGCAGAACTGTACCATCAATTCTTTCTTGGCATCGTGGGCGATTAAGGCTATTGTCATATATCTCATTCCTTTCCGCCGCTGGTGCGGCACATTATTGTATTTCCTTATTTGATTACAAGCGGCATTTGTTCGCCGTTCAGCCGCTTGGAAATCGCATCAAATGCAAAAAGCGCAGGGGCATTGGTCGGGATGGGTGTACCCTTTCCGGTGGCTTCCATCAATGCAAAGTCCTCCGGAATGACACCGAGCAGCTGAATGCCGACAGTATCAATGATCTCATCAAGATTCTGGATCAGCTTGCTTGAGATGTTCTTCTTCGTCAGCTTGTTGACGATCAGACGCTGACGCTTGTTGCCGCGTCTGTAGAATTCATCGGACATCATCGTCGCATCACGGATGCAGATCGGATCGGGTGTAGTAACAACAAGGATCAGGTTTGCCTGCTCCACGATGTCGAAAACGTGGGAGCTGATGCCTGCACCGGTGTCAATGATGATGAAATCGAAATACTTTCTGATGCGGCGGCAGATGTCAACCACTTCCTCCGCTGTTACCTTCATGAAGGGATCCTTCGGTGCACAGAGAATATTCAGATTGCTTGCAGTCGGAACATGTGCAACGGCATCAAGGATCTCTTTTTTGCCGCTGAGCACATCGCCCAGGTCATACTGCACACTGCCGGACATGCCGAACATGATATCCAGACAGCGCAGACCGAAGTCCAACTCAATGATCAGGGTACGATGTCCCTGCTTTGCCAATGTGTAGCCAAGACCATAGCAGATGGTCGATTTTCCTGTACCGCCCTTACCGGAGGTGACTGCAATCAATTTGGGGTTCTTTGCCATGAAAAATTCTCCTTTCCAGAGTTCCGTGAGATTCCTCCCAAAGCTGCCTTTACATCATTTTTGCGGCAGTTCAACGCTTCAAAATTTTGTACAACATGCCTACTTATTATTATATCACAAATACGGATTTTGTCAATTTGTTGGGAGGTGAAAAACATAAAATTGTGAAAACTATTGCAATTTAACGACTGAAAATTATTGATTTTAACGAATCTTTTCTCTATATTTCAGCAATCAGTTCATACCATAGACTTCTTCATAGAGTTTGAGGATATCCCGGATCATATATTTGGAGTATTCGCCGCCCTCGATGATGCCGGCAAATGCCACCTGCGGATCGTTTGCCGGCGCGTAGCCGATGAACACAGAATCCTGCACGCGGCTGTCCTGCTGTGGCGTACCGGTCTTGATGGCAACGCTGTAGCCGAGGTTGCCGAGGGAGTATTTTGCGGGCATACCATTGGTGGATGCCGCGATCATGCCCTGCTCGATATAGTCATACACATAGCTGTAATTCAGCTCAATGCGCTCGGCGATGGTCGGCTCTGTTTTGGAAATGCAGTTTTCCATGCCGTAATCCCAGATGCTGTCCACCAGATACGGCTCATAGCGTACGCCCTGATTGGCAATGGTATTTGCCACACACGCAAGCTGCAAAGGCGTTGCAGCGATCTCATTGTTGCCGATACCTGCCTGCAGTACCTGACCGACCGTCCACTGCATTCCCAGTTCATGGTATCGCTCCGGTGTTGCCATAAATCCGGCTGAATCCCTCGTTTCAATGCCGGTATTCTGCCCGATGCCATAGTATTCGGCATATTTCGCGATGCGGTCGATAGTCAGATGACGGGACAGCTCATAAAAGAACGAGTTGCAGGACACCTTCAGGGCGGGAGCAACGGAAATATAGTTATGATGACCGG
Organism: uncultured Ruminococcus sp.; assembly: GCA_937901485.1. Taxonomy (GTDB): domain Bacteria; phylum Bacillota; class Clostridia; order Oscillospirales; family Ruminococcaceae; genus UBA3855. The sequence goes on along the minus strand of CALGTT010000488.1, from coordinate 10,360 downwards.
TACACTTATAAGGCGTATCAATGAAGAAATAATCACGCTCACAGAGATACGCCGTACCGCCGTTGATGATACCTTCGTTCAGACCGGCTGTTGCAGTGATGGTCTTGAAGGTCGAACCCGGACGGTACAAGCCCTGTGTGGCGCGGTTGAACAGCGGATTGCCCTCGGCATGGAGCAGCTCCTCGTACATCTCAGAGTAGTCGAGGAGGTTGTAGGTCGGGCAGTTTGCCTCGCCGAGGATCGCGCCGGTTTTGGCATCGAGCACCACGATCGCGCCGTTCTTGACCTTACTGCTGTCGATCTCCGGCTTTTTGTTGATGGATGAGAAATTGGCAATGAAATTCTCCAGAATCTCCTGCAAGCCGCGCTGGAATTCGGCATTCACCGTCAGCATGACGGTATTGCCTGCTTTCATTTCCTCCGTGATGGTGTCGGACACAGCATTGCCATCCTCAAAGGTAATGGTGCGCACGCCGTCCTTGCCCTGCAGGGCGGATTCCATGGCTTTCTCAATGCCGCTGATGCCGACCGTAGCGTCGAGGTCATAGCCAAGCTCCAGATATTCCTCCGCATTTTCGGCAAAGATCGGGCCGACTGTGCCGATCTCGTGGGGAATGACATCCCCGACTTCGACAACGCGCTCTGCCTGCTGCACGATGGCGATGCCGGGCAGACGCATGGTCAGCTCCGACAGCTCCGATACCAGCTCCATCGGCAGGCTGACAGCAACCACAAAGCGGTTGCTCATGGAGAACTCATAGTCAAGCATGGAATACCGGATGCCGGCGATCATGCGCTGCTGCTGTTTGGTGTATTCATTGGAGATCTGATAATCCGAGATCAGGATGTCAACGCAGTTCTGTGCCGATGCATAGGGATTGACACCGATCTTCTTTTTCATGTTGGTGATCTCCAGCTCCGTGCTTTCCGGATCGAACGCATACGGCTCTGCCTGTGTGACCGGCAGGGAGTCCTTCCACTCCACGCCGGACTCCAGCAGGATCTCCAGAAGCTGGAGGATCACCGCATTGCCCTCGCGGTAATCGGACGGGAAATTTTTTTCGTCGATCGCGACCGCATAGCTGACATGATTGCTGATGATGGTCAGACCGGAGGCATCCACGATTTCACCGCGCGTGGACGGGATCTTCTGGGTATATTCTGTAACAACGACCTCGCGGCGGTTGTAGGAATCGGATTCCACGACCTGCACCTTCAAGAGGCGCATGGCGCAGAACACGGTAAACGTCAGCACCAGCAGGACTGCCAGTGACATCTTGACATAATCGGAAACTCTTCGCATTTGTTCTCTCCTATTAGATGGGCAATCTGCCTGACGGCGGATCAATAATCATAGTAGGCTGACATTCTTGTTTCTTCCAGCTCCTTTTCGCGCCGGCTGCCGCATTTGTCCGCGATCCATTTGACGGGATAATACAGACAGAACGAAGAGAGCAGCGTCAGGGTGCTGACGGGAAGAATGATCGTTGTATAGATCAGCCCGACATCCTCATGTCCCCAGATCGCATAATAAAATAAATAATCCAGATAACCCTGCACGAGCACGGCGATGGCGGTCAGAATGACGATATTCAGCATTTTCTGCCGCAAAATATAATTGTACAGAAGCGACACGCCCACGCAGCACACCACAAAGAGCACGGCATTATAGCCGAGCAGCTTGCCGCACGCAATGTCCGTCAGGAAGCCGCAGACCATGCCCACGGCAGTTGCCTGTATCTCTCCGGTATGGGAGGAGATGCACAGCGCAAGGGAGAGCAGCAGCAGGGGCTTTAGGTGGTTGCCGGCAGTGGAGATCACAAAGGCAGCGAAGATCAGCAGGCTGTATGCCGTCCATTGCAGGGCTTGCAGCAGCATGTATCTGCGCTGTTCCTGCTTAATGCTGTTCCGTCTCATCGCGACCGTCCTTTCCGCTGAAATCCGTGATGACAACGACCTTTGTCAGATTTTTCAGATCTGCGGCGGGCTTGATCTTGGCATAGGAACTCAGTCCCGTTGCCTCAAGTCCCGTATCCACAACAAAGCCGACCACGCAGCCCTTCGGGAAATAGCCGTTTTCACCGCTTGTCAGAATGACATAATCCTCTTTGAGTCTGGTTTCCTTGTCGAGATAGGTCATCTTGCAGTAGCCCTCGCGCATCATCGAAATGCTGCCGGTAATGATACCCTTTTCACGCGTTCTGCTGCTGATCGCAGAAATATAGATGTCGGGGGACTGGATCGTCGTTACCGTTGCGGTATCTGCGCCGATCTCCGTGATCATGCCGACAAGTCCCTGTACTGTCATAACGGGATCGTAGAGAGAAATGCCGTCATCCGTACCGCCGTCAATGAAGAAAGAGCTGTAGGGATCGTTTGCCACATAGCCCACCACATCGAACGGAGAAGTCAGTGTGAAATCCGGATTTGCCTCCTTGATCCCCATGAATTCCTGCAGCTCGGCAAGCTCCTCCTTGGTCGCTTCATAATCGGCAAGCTCCGCGTGGAGATCAGCTACCTCACGTTTCAGCTCCTGATTCTCGTCATAATATGCCTGCGCATTGCTGTACATATCCAGCACATGCTCCACCTTCTCCGAAATGGCATTGGATGCACGCTGGAAGGGTGCAGTCACGGCATTGAATGCGCTGATGCTGCTGAGTGTATACCCGCCCTGCGACACGGCATAGATCATCACACCGATGAGCAGCGCGATAATGAAGAGAATGATCTTGCATTTGGTGCTTTTGAAAAAATTCCCCATCTTCCGCCTCCTTCCGATTCGGGGCAAAAACAGAGCCGGACAGCAGACGGTCCCCCAATCAAAATGCCTGCATTCTGACTGAGGATATGTCCGTGCCTGATCGTCCGTGCTTCTGTGTTATTTTTCGTAATACTTCATATATTCGATCAGCGTATCCTGATACTTATCCATATTTTCCAGCACCTTTCCCGCGCCCTCTGCCACGCAGTCGAGCGGGAATTCTGCAATGTATACCGGAATTCCGGTCTCGCGGTTGATCAGCTTGTCAAGTCCGCGCAGCAGCGCACCGCCGCCGGCAAGCGTGATGCCCTGATCAATGATATCCGCCGCAAGCTCCGGCGGTGTTTCCTCCAGCGTGGATTTGATCGCGTCAATGATCCGCGAAAGCGGCTCGACCATTGCGTCACGGATCTCCTGTGAGGTCACGGTCACGTTCTCCGGCAGACCATTGAGCAGGTTTCTGCCCTTGATCTCCATGGATTCCTCGTTTTCACTGGGGAATGCAGAGCCGATGGTCAGCTTGACATTCTCCGCGGTGCGTTCACCGATGAGAAGATTGTATTTCTTCTTGATATATCCGATGATCGCCGCATCGAGCGAATCGCCCGCACAGCGGACAGAACGGGATGCCACAATGCCGCCGAGGGAAATGACAGCGACCTCGCTTGTGCCGCCGCCCACATCTACGATCATGCTGCCGGTCGGCTCCGTGGTCGGAAGACCTGCACCGATCGCGGAAGCCATCGGTTCTTCAATCACGGAAACATGGCGTGCGCCCGCCTTTTCCGTCGCTTCCTTTACCGCACGGCGTTCCACCGCAGTGACACCGGAGGGAATGCAGATGATAACTCTTGCTCTCGTGAGCACCGTTCCTTTCAGTGCCTTGTGGATGAATTCCTGAAGCATGGTGATGGTCAGGTCGAAATCCGCGATCACGCCCTCCTTCAGCGGGCGTACTGCGACGATCGAACCGGGTGTCCTGCCGATCACCTGCTTGGCATCCTTACCCACATAGCGTGCTTTTTCCGTTCTGGTGTTTACTGCCACAACGGAAGGCTCACGCAAAATGATCCCCTTTCCACGCATATATACCAGTGTATTTGCTGTACCGAGGTCAATACCGATATCCTTTGTAAACATGCACGTTCTCCTTTACATTTGCACTATGCTGCCGGTTGCAGCCCATCTTATCCATTATACCATTATTTCCGGCTGGAAACAAGGGGTTTTTGATTTTTTCTGCGCTATGTACAAAATCTTCCGATTATGAAAAGAATGCAGCAGCAAGACGCGGATAGGCAATGATCGCAGCGAAGATCAGCAGGATCTGTGCAACAGTGATCTGAAACTGAAATCCGATCGTCAGAACGAGAACCTTGAGATCGAGATTAATGGTCGGGATGCCGAAGCCGTATTCCCTGCCCAGAAACTCCATTGTACCGCGCTCAATTGCAAGATCGCCGATCAGATTTCCGATAAAAATTGCGATAAATAATAATGATACCAACAGCACGTTCTTTTTCATAACTCAGACTCCTTCTCTTATCAATTCATTCCGCTGGAACCGAAGCCGCCGCTGCCGCGGAGAGTTTCCTCCAGCTGTTCTCTTTGTTGAATATCCGGAAACAGCACCGGTGTCACCACGAGCTGTGCGATGCGCATACCGTGTTCGATCGTGAACGCCTCCGTTCCGAGATTATGCACTGCGATCCGGATCTCTCCGCGATAGTCGCTGTCCACGACACCGACCGCATTGGCAAGCGTGATCCCATGCTTGGAAGCCAGTCCTGAGCGCGGATAGATCAGCAGTGCCGTTTCCATCTCCGAGGGCTGCACGGCAAGTCCCGTCGGGACAAGCACCGTGGCGTGCGGCGCGATCACAAGCGGTGTCTCCAGACACGCGCAGAGATCCACGCCTGCGCTGTACGGGGTGGCACGCTGCGGCAGGATGGCGTTTTCACGCAGTTTTTGAAAATACAAGGTCATGAAAGCCCTCCTTTGAAGTACAGACCATTGGTGCGGTCATGGGGGATCTCCGTGCTGCCCTCCGCATAGGCGTGCAGCACATCCCGCATCTGTGCAGGTGTTTCCTGTGTGAAATAGAAGTCCCAATAATCCAGATACCGCAGCTGCCGCTGTTTGTCGGCAAGCCAGAGGAGCTTGGCATTGCAAAGCTCCGTATATGCGCCGCTGCATACCAGCGGAAATTTCTGTCCCGTGCGGTCTTTGAGATAGCAGCCCTGTTTTCCGCAGCCGTCCTGTGCTTTGATGGGGCACAGACGCAGGAGCATCATCGGGAGTCTGCCGTAGATGAACGCACCGCATGGGAGCGTACGGCTGAGTGCCGTGAGCTGCTGGATGCGAAGCTCATACGAACCTGTCACATCCTGCAAGCCAAGCTCGCGCAGGCTCTCTGCTGTCAGGGAATTCGCGCAGTTGAGTCCATAGCCGCCGTGAAGCGTGAAGCCCAGTGCACTGCCGATGCGCACATCTGCCGCATTATGGCAGAGAAGATGCGAAAAGCCGCGTTTTCTGAGCTGTTCCAGCGTTCGTTTGTACTCGCCTTCATTCGCGATGATCCGCGGTGCTTCGAGCCAGATCGACAATTCCGGCGCACAGCGGGAGGCAAGGGAAAGCGGAATGCAGACGATATGCCCCGTCTGCACTGCGGCATCGAACTGTGCCTGCGTGCGCACATGCAGGCGGCTCACCGGATGCTTTTCCTCAGCTCGATAGTCCTCATTCTGCGGAGTTTCGGCAAGTTCAAGGGTATAATTCGTCCGGTTGCGCTCGGCACGCGCCGCATACAGTGCCGTGACCGCATCGCGGCGCATGGCGTTGCACTGTGCCGCCGAAAGCGTGAGATTATCCGGGTTGTCCAGCGTGACCTCGCATCCGCTGAAGATCGTGTCCCCAAGCTTCTGCATATGCTTTTGCAGAACGGACACATCCAGCGGGGATTTCTGCGCAGTCATGGGCTGTTCGCCCGTTACCATCACGCTGCTGCCGGCAGTATCCGATGCACGCAGAACCGCGGGCTGACCGGAGGTGAGCTGCATGTGAAATGAAATATCCTCACATTTACGCGGCTTTCTGTAGGTATCCTGCAAACTGCGCAGAACCTTCTGTGCTGCTGTGACATCTTCCTTCCGGCGGAAGCCGAACATGTTCTGACGCTTGCCGGTGAAATAACCGTCCGTGAAGCCGCTTCGTGCAAAAACTGCCTGCAGCGTTTCCAGATCGGGACGCTGTCCGTCCAGAGCTGAACGCAGTGCAGTCACGGCGGCGGCAACATATTCCGGACGCTTCATGCGCCCCTCGATCTTGAACGAGGTCACGCCCATTTCACGCAGCTTCTGCACATGCTGCACAAGGGAGAGGTCTTTCAGGGAGAGTGCCGCCGGATTGATTCCGTGCGGTGTCTGCCACGGAAGACGGCACGCCTGTGCGCATCTGCCGCGGTTGGCACTTCTGCCGCCGACAAGCGCGGAAAAGCTGCACTGACCGGACACTGACATGCAGAGTGCGCCGTGCACGAACACCTCTACCTCGACCGGAAGCCTGCAAAGCTCCTCCAGATCGGGGGCAGACATCTCGCGGGCTGCGACCACGCGGCAGCAGCCAAGCTCCTTTGCCTGCATTGCGCCCTCCGGCGTGTGGATACTCATTTGTGTGGAGGCGTGCAGGGGCATATCGGGCACGATCCTGCGGATGGTGCGCAGTACACCGAGATCCTGCACGATGCAGGCATCCACGCCGCAGTATGCCGCTTCGCGGATGAAATCCTGAAAGCCGTCGAATTCCCGATCGGTCAGGAGCGTATTGACTGCCAGATAGAGCTTTGCCCCGTAGATATGGCAGAACCTTGCCGCCTTTGCAAGCTGCGGCAGATCGAAATTGGCAGCACTGCTTCTGGCAGAATATGCCATGCCGCCGAGATAGACCGCATCCGCACCGCACCGCAGTGCGGCAATGAGGGATTCCATATTGCCGGCAGGTGCCAGAATTTCAGGCTGTTTCATTGGCGGCTGCATCTCAGATGGTATCCTTGAGCTTCTTGAGCTTCAGGGAATTCTCCAGCTGTGCCACCTTGGAGCGGAGTACTTCGATCTCCTTGAGTGCGGCATCGCGTTCGATTCTTGCTCTGCCGGCATCATCCACATACTCCTTGCTCTGGTCGCAGATGGAGTCAAGGCGTGCGTTTGCCTTGTTCAGGTCATCGAGCGTGGAAAGTGCCGTCATGATGGCAGCCTGATACTGGGAAACGCCCAGTGTATTGGTCATATCGTTGATGCGTCCCTCCAGTGTTCTGGCGAGATTGTAAACATAATTCGGTGCCTCCGCTGTCTGCATCACATAATCCTTACCGCAGATTACTACCTTTACTTTGTTCAGCATAATTAAAATCCTTCCTTTTATTTATTTGTTTGTAAAAACCAAAACCTGCCGCCGTCAGGCGGCACCTCCCCCGCTTTGCGGGGAGGACTATGCGGGGGCTGCGCCCCCGAGTCCCGCTTTTTCAAGATTAAGATTTCACATAGTACTATAGAAGTTTATGTATTGCTCCGGACGGATGTCCGAAGACGATCAGAAATAGCGTATGAGAGAAACGACCTTGCCGAGGATCTCGACCTCCTGCACGATGATCGGTTCCATGAAATCATTTTCCGGCTGCAGGCGGTAATGCCCCTCCTCCTTGTAGAAGGTCTTGACCGTCGCTTCGCTGTGATCCACCATTGCTACAACAATATCGCCGTTTTCAGCATAATTTGTCTGCTCCACTATGACGATATCCCCATCGAAAATGCCGGCGTTGATCATGCTCTCGCCCCGCACACGGAGCGCGAACAGCTGGTTTTCATAATTTTTAAGCGGCTCAAACGCGATATAATCCGTGATATTTTCGATCGCTGTGATCGGCACGCCAGCCGCGACCGTACCAACAAGCGGAATGCCCTCGTTTTCCGCCGCGCTGTCATCCGTCACCACAATGGCGCGGTTCTTACCGTCCGCCATGTGGATCCTGCCGTCCTGTTCAAGCTTGTGCAGATAACGGTGCACGGTGGAAGTCGAACGGATGCCGACACCATCACAGATCTCACGTACGGAGGGTGCCATATTTTCCTCACGGATGAATTCCTTGATGAATTCCAGAATTTCATCAGCTCTCTGTGTTCCCATTGTATTACTCCTCTTCGTGCAGCCGCTTCAGGATCATCTTCGCCACCTTGTAAACGTCGCCGCAGCCCATTGTCAGCACGAGATCGCCCTCCTGCACATGCTCGCAGACATAATTGCAGACGCTTTCGAAATTGCTGTACTTGCGCTCATCGGTGTACTCTGCCTCCTCATCCTGCGGGAACCAGACACAGTTGTCCATCTTTTCTGCAAGATGGCGCGTGAAGATGTGATAGGTGTTCTTCTCGCGCGAACCCATGATATCGGTGAGAACCGGAATATCGGCGATATTCAGGGATTCTGTAAATTCATCGAGATGCTGTGCGGTTCTGGAGAATGTAAACGGCTGGAAGACTGCCCAGACACGCTTGTAGGGCATGTTCTTTGCCGCCTTCAGCGTTGCGGTCAGCTCCGTGGGATGGTGCGCATAGTCATCGGCAATGGTCACGCCCTTCACCTGACCGAGCACCTCAAATCTTCTGCCCGCGCCGCGGAATTCCGAAAGTCCCTGTGCGATCGCTTCGAACGCAATGCCGAGGCTGTCACATGCGGCAACGGCTGCCAGAGAATTGAGCACATTATGCTCACCGGGTACTTGCAGGGTGATTCTTCCCAGAACTTCACCGTTTTTCACAGCAGTATATGCCATGGAAGAACCGCTGAGGATCTCCACATCCTCTGCGCGGTAGTCGTTGTCCTTACCGTAGCCGAACGAGATCAGCTCCTTGCCGATGATGCCCTCCACTGCCTTTCGGGTATTGGCACAGTCGCCGTTGAAGATCACGCGCTTGGTGGTCAGCTCGCAGAACTTATGGAACGAACGGATGATGTTGTCCACAGTCTTGAAATAGTCGAGATGATCCGCATCAATGTTCAGGATCACGGCGGTATCGGGGTAGAGCTTTAAGAATGTATCGACAAATTCGCAAGCCTCGCACACGAAAATATCGCTTGTGCCGGAGCATCCGCTGCCGCCGATGCAGGGGAGCTTGCCGCCGATGAATGCGGACAGATCGACCTTTGCCGTGTAGAGGATCTGCGCGAGCATGGAGGTCGTCGTGGTCTTGCCGTGTGTACCGGATACGCAGACGGCATCACCGTACCAGCTGCTGACGATACCCAGCAGCTCACTGCGTTCGAGCACCGGAACGCCGGAAGCTCTTGCAGCGATCAGCTCAGGGTTATCTGCCATGATCGCAGCGGTGTGCACGATCAGATCCGCGCCCTCAATATTCTCCGCGCACTGTCCGAGCATGACCGGAATTCCCATATTGCGCACTGCCTGCAGTGTGTCCGTTTCGTTGTTGTCGGAACCGGTCAGATAAAATCCTTTCGCGTGCAGGATCTGTGCCAGCGGATACATGCCGCTTCCGCCGATGCCGATAAAGTGAATATGCTTCTTTCCATCCAGAACTGATTTATTCATAAAATACACCTAATTTCTTCTTATTGATTACATATCTAAGGATTATACTAATTATATGCTGTGATCGTACGAATTACACTTCCGCATGAATAAGTTTCCCGTTTCGTGCCATACTATCCATGCAGAAGCAAATTTGTTGGATCAGCAAAACATCACAAGGAGGTCATATCATGGAAATCACAGACATTAAAATCCGCAAGATCATTACCGAAGGCAGGCTTCGTGCAGTTGTCTCCATTACTGTAGATCATATGCTGGCTATTCATGACATCAAGATCGTACAGGGTGACGAGCGTCTGTTCATCGCGATGCCGAGCAGAAAAGATGAGAATGGTATTTTCCGTGACATCGTTCACCCCATTCTCCCCGATGCAAGAAAGGTGATTGAAGAAAGCATCCTTGACGCGTACCAGAAGCACCTTGCACTTGCTGAGGTGGAAGCACAGCAGGAAACAGCAAAGGAAACAGAGACAGAAGCTGCACAGGCTTAATTGGTATTACATTGTTTGCAGGAACGGTTCAGACCGTTCCTTATTTTTTTGTCATGGCAGCGTACTTCAGGACCGCCACCTGCGTTTTGGCATCGGGGTACTTGTCGTCGAGCACCATCTGCAAAGCCTGTGCAAACGGAATGCGCTCCACATCGAGGAATTCCCCCTCGTCGAGCTGCTGAGCGTCATACACAAGACCTTTCGCAAGATAGATATAGATGATCTCCGAATCATAGGCGGGCGTGGGGAAAAGCTTGCCAAGATAAGTAAACTCCTTCGCGGTGCAGCCGCATTCCTCCAGCAGCTCACGCTTGCCGCAGGTTTCCGGATCTTCGCCGTATTCGAGCTTGCCGGCAGGGATCTCCATTGTTACGGCATTGTGCGGATAGCGGAACTGCTTCACAAAAAGCACGTTGCCCTGCTCGTCCACCTGCGCGATGCCCCGGTCCCTCTCGGCACCATCCAGGGCGTTTCTCAACAGACGCAAAGTGAGGTAGGCCT
>CALGTT010000487.1 GCA_937901485.1 uncultured Ruminococcus sp. | reverse complement strand
AGCAGGCAATGCGAAAAAATCACATGATGACGACAACCAATGACGTTGCGGAAACGGTAAAGGCACAGGATAATATGCAGGATGTGGTGGAATTATTGTCGGAACTTCGACGTAATCGGGAGCCGCTGTTACACACGGCTGTGTACCTCGAACTGCGTGCAGCGACCGAGGACAAGCTGCGTGAACTACAGGCGGAGGTGCAGATGGAATTGACACGCTCACGCATCAGCGTGGACAGGCTGCTGCTCCGGCAGAAAGAGGGATTTCTTGCAGTGCTGCCATGCGGCAATAATGTGTTCATGAACCAGTTTGAACGGGTGCTGCCTGCATCAAGCGTTGCGAATCTGTACCCACTGAATTATAGCGGAAAAACCGATCCGCACGGCTTCTACATCGGTCGTGACCGCTATGGCACGAATGTGCTGGTGGACTTCGACAAGCGGGCGGATGACAAAACGAACAGTAATATTCTGATCCTCGGCAACAGCGGTCAGGGCAAATCCCATCTGCTGAAGCTCCTGCTGTGCAATCACCGTGAAGCCGGAAAAGCCGTGCTTGTGCTTGATCCGGAGGCGGAGTATCGGGAACTGTGCGAGAACCTCGGCGGCACTTACATCGACATGATGTCCGGCGAATTTATGATCAATCCGCTTGAACCGAAGGCATGGGGAGAAGCAGAAAAGAATCCGGATGCCCCCGAAACCTTCCGAAAGGTCACCAGACTTTCACAGCACATCTCCTATTTAAAGGACTTTTTCAGAGCCTACAAGGACTTCACGGATGCGGAAATCGACACGATTGAGATCATGCTGATGAAGCTTTATGCCCGTTTCGGGATTGAGGATACATCGGATTTTGACCGACTGAAACCGCAGGATTATCCGACTGTGAGCGACCTCTACGAGCTGACGGAGAAGGAATTTATGTCGTTTGATCACGAGAAAAAACACCTGTATACAGAAGAAATCTTGCAGAATATTTGTCTCGGTCTGCACTCCATGTGCCGTGGTGCGGAGGCAAAATATTTCGATGGACACACCAATATCGGGGACGGAATGTTGGTGTGTTTCGGAGTGAAAGGGCTGATGGACACGAACAAACGGCTGAAAGATACGCTCCTGTTCAATATCCTGTCCTACATGAGCAACCAAGCTTTTAGGGCGTGGAAATACGGTCGCAGCGATTGATGAGGTCTATCTTTTTCTCGGAAATCTGACCGCCATCGAGTACATCCGAAACGGCATGAAGCGTGTCAGAAAGAAGGATTCTTCGTTCATTCTGGCGAGTCAGAATGTCGAGGATTTTTTGATTCCGGACATCCGTGAATTTACAAAACCGTTGTTCAGGCGGCGAACCGCCGCAGGTGATCGTTTCCTTTGCACGCAAGCGTGCAAGCGGAAACCGTTGCTCTATATATTATAAATGTATAAGACATATGTTTTGGGGTTTGTGCCGACCTTTGCGGCATAGCCGCATTGGGAGGCGATTGCCAGCGGCGGCTCGCCGCTT
>CALGTT010000486.1 GCA_937901485.1 uncultured Ruminococcus sp. | reverse complement strand
GGCATTGCATGACCGCCCAGACGCTCCATGGAGAAGCGGATCGCATTCTTCAGATGCTCGTAAACGGTAGCCTCGCCGCCGCCTTCTTCTGCGTAGGTGATGACCTCATCAAGGAAGCCCTTGTTGCCGCTTTCGCCGATGTACTTGACAATGGTCGGGAACAGCCACAGTGCGTCATCTGCACGATAGGACGGGTGACCTGTTTCCTTTGCATAGGCACTTGCTTCGTTCTGCTCGTCGGGGCAATTTTCATGACCTGCATTGTGGTTGAACTTTACCAGGGGCAGACCGCCGCCGTTGCTCACCTGTGCGGAGAGCATGAAGCGGATCTTCTCCGCTGCCATCTCCGGATCGAGGTGGATGATACCCTGAATGTCCTGTACAGTATCGCGGTAGCCGTAGCCGTTTCTCAGACCGCAGTATACAAAGGACGCAGCTCTCGACCAGATGAAGGTGATGAAGCACTGGTACGCGTTCCATACGTTCATCATGTTGTTGAATTCCTCGGAGGGAGTCTCTACCTCAAAGTTGGAGAGCTTGCCGTGCCAGTAGGACTTGAGGGCGTTCAGCTCCTCGTCCACCTTGCCTGCCTGCTCGTAGGCTGCCAGAATTTCCGCGGATTCTGCGTCGTTCTTCTGACCGAGCACATAGATGATCTCCTTTGTCTCACCGGGAGCGAGGGTGATCTCACTGCGCAGTGCGCCGCAGGAATTGGAGTTGAAGTTCATGGAATCATCGCACTTGCCCTCCTCAACCATGATGGGGTTGGAGTAGGTTCTGTAAGAGCCGATGAACTTGTCCAGATTGCCGCAGCCGTCCACGACCTCAGCACCTGCCACACCGAAGAAACGCTCCATGTGGTTCGAACCTGTCTCGTCCTTGCCGGAGTTTTCGTTGATGTGCTGGAGGATCTTGTTGCCTTTGCGCTCTGTGCGGGTAATGAACAGGGTGTACTGGAGGTTGACCTGATCCTGCTCGTAGTTGTTTTCGTTGGTGAATTCAATGAAACCGAACGCGGAAAGTGCTCTTTCCTTGGAGTCATTGTTTGTCACCTTCATGCGCCATACCTCGTAGGTCTGACCTGCGGGCACATAATATGTAGTTTCCGTCTTGATGCCTGCATACTCGGAGGTCATGACGGAATATGCCGTGCCATGACGGCACTCGGACTTGTAGCTGTCGAGGGATTTGCCCACGGGCTGCCATGTTGCAGACCAGTAATCGCCGTTTTCAGCGTCACGCAGGTAGATGTATCTGCCCGGCAGAGCCATCATGGAATTGAAGCGGAAACGTGCAATTCTGCCGTTTGCGCCGGACTGCACGAAGCTGTAGCCCGCAGCGTTGTTGGAAACGATCGCACCATACTCCGGAGAGCCGAGATAGTTTACCCAAGGTGCAGGGGTGTCAGGTCTTGTGATGACATATTCCTTGTTCACAAGGTCGAAATAGCCGTACTTCATAATAAAATTCTCCTTTTCGGGGGATTCTGATGTCTGTGTCACCTGAAAGATGTCCACTTACATCTATTGTAACATATTGATATTGGTTTTGCAAGGGGGGAGGAGGAGTTTTTTGCAGAAAAATTATGGGTTTTCGTGATAGGAGGGTGAGCGGAAGAGGAGTTGAATTTCACCGGTTTTCAGATTGATTTTCTCTTTCAGCAAAAGCTTATATTCCGGACAGCCTGCGGTTTTGCTCAGATGAAGATTCCCATCCGGATCTTTTGATCTTGGAAAACATGACTTACAGAAGAAAAAACCGGTTTTGACTCTCTTTTTTTCACGCTGCATGGTTCCTTCTTCAATGAATACATACGCTTCCGTTTCATCTTTGCCTTTCTGCAAGGCATAATCCGCAGTCAGTTCAAATCCTCTCGTTCCTTTTGTGTATTTGAACACAAAATCATTGCTGTCCAGAAATTGATCCAGTCGTTCCACCAGAAGAATACGGTCAGATATTTCTTGATAATTCTTGCTTTTTCGACACAATTCATCCGTGATGACTCCTCTTTGCAGTTTTTCAAAGAAAAATTTCCGGTTTTTCTGGTCAAGCTGTGCGATGTCATTCAGTTTATGCAGACCGCAGAGATGAAAAAATTCAGATTTATCAAAACGAAGCCGTATTTCTTTGGTTTCCTTGCGTCTTCCGACAATATAGCGGTATTCATATTCCTCCAATGCTTGATATGTATGTGCAGCCTCGCTGACACTGCTCTCCAAGTTACTCACCACTTTACTCATAAATATTTCAAAAAAAGGAGCTTTGCAAATGAAATGCAAAGCCCCTGCATATTTTTATTTCGATCAACTCTAGCCAGTTTTTGGTTATCTATGCAAACCCACCGTCAAGCTCCATCAATCAACGCATACTGGCACGCCCATTGACTTCATCACTTATCACTGATGCTACGACTGTAAAGTTTCGTCACCTGTGACCAACAGCTCCTGCTGTCTGCGTAACAGAGTATCCATATCTCTGTTTCTATATATATTCTATCCGATTTCAGCGGAAAAGTCAATAGATTTGCTGAAATGAAAATGTGAATTTTCTGTGAACGTCCAAAGGGCAGCACAGCCGCTCTGCATTCAAAAAAAGAAGCGGAATCCAAACAGATTCCGCTGTGCAAATAAAATGAAAGCAATTTTTGTGTAGAACAAAAGAAAGGAGACAACAAAACGAGTGTTAATCATACGTTATCCGTATTTAACACTATCCATATTATAGATGAAATTTTTCGATTCGTCAATAGAGATTTGCAAAAAAATAGTAAGAATTTTGAATTTTTATTTACCTTGCACAATTCGAACATTTCGATTATGTCGACAATGTACAAAAATTTTTCAGTAAATAAATCCCGATATATCGAAATTTGAACGTATTGCGCATAAAATACACGATAAAATTTACAAAAAGGGTATTTACAAACGTCGCATTTTGTGATATTATATAAGTTGTAAGGTACTGCAATGAAGTACCAAGCATAAAACTACATTATTTAGGAGGAATATTCCCATGGCAAGAAAAATGAAAACCATGGACGGTAACAACGCCGCTGCTTGGGCGTCCTATCCGTTTACAGACGTATCTGCGATCTACCCGATCACACCCTCTTCTGTAATGGCTGAAGTTACCGACCAGTGGTCCGCAAAGGGTCAGAAGAACCTGTTCGGTGATCCTGTAACAGTTGTTGAGATGCAGTCCGAGGCTGGTGCAGCTGGTACTGTTCACGGCTCCCTGTCCGCAGGTGCGCTGACAACTACATACACCGCTTCTCAGGGCCTGCTCCTGATGATCCCGAATATGTACAAGATCGCAGGTGAGCTGCTGCCGAACGTAATCCACGTTTCCGCACGCTGCGTATCCTCTCACGCTCTGAACATCTTCGGTGACCACTCTGACGTATATGCTTGCCGTCAGACAGGTTATGCAATGCTCTGCTCCTCCAATCCGCAGGAAGTTATGGATCTGGGCGCAGTAGCACATCTGTCCACCATCGAAGGCAGAGTTCCGTTCCTGCACTTCTTCGACGGTTTCCGTACATCCCACGAGATCCAGAAGATCGAGGTTTGGGATCAGGCTGACCTCGACGAGATGCTGAACAAGGAAGCGGCTCAGGCATTCCGTGATCAGGCTCTGAATCCGAATCACCCGGTTCTCCGCGGTACTGCACAGAACCCTGACATCTTCTTCCAGGCTCGTGAGGCTTGCAACAAGTACTATGATGCACTGCCGGCAGTTGTTGAGAAGTACATGGACAAGGTAAATGCAAAGATCGGCACAAACTACAAGCTGTTCAACTACTACGGTGCAGCAGATGCTGAGCATGTTATCATCGCTATGGGCTCTGTCAACGACACCATCGAGGAGACAGTTGACTACCTGAACGCAAACGGCGAAAAGGTTGGTATGGTTCGTGTACGTCTGTACAGACCGTTCGTTGCTGAAAAGCTCGTTGAGGCTCTGCCGGATTCTGTAAAGCAGATCTCCGTACTCGACAGAACAAAGGAGCCCGGTTCTCTGGGCGAGCCGCTGTATCTGGACGTTGTTGCAGCTCTCAAGGATACCAAGTTCGACGGCGTGAAGATCTACACAGGCCGTTATGGTCTGGGTTCCAAGGATACTACTCCGAACCAGATCATCGCTGTTTACAAGAACACTGAGAAGAAGCGTTTCACCATCGGCATCAAGGATGATGTGACAAATCTCTCTCTGGAGGATTCCTTCAGCCCCGACACAGCTCCGGCTGGCACGATCTCCTGCAAGTTCTGGGGTCTCGGCTCTGACGGTACTGTAGGTGCTAACAAGAACTCCATCAAGATCATCGGCGACCACACTGATATGTATGCACAGGCATACTTCTCTTATGACTCCAAGAAGTCCGGCGGTGTTACCGTTTCCCACCTGCGTTTCGGTAAGACTCCGATCAAGTCCACATACCTGATCAACAAGGCTGACTTCGTTGCATGTCACAACCAGAGCTATATCGACAAGTATGATATGGTTTCCGACATCAAGCCCGGCGGTACTTTCCTGCTCAACACCATCTGGGATATGGAAGGTCTGGAGGCTAACCTGCCCGGTCAGGTAAAGCGTTATCTGGCTCAGAACAACATCAAGTTCTACACTGTAAACGGTGTAAAGCTCGGTCAGGAAACAGGCATGGGCACAAGAATCAACACCATCCTGCAGTCCGCATTCTTCAAGCTCGCTAATGTAATCCCGTTCGAGGATGCTCTGGGCTACATGAAGGCTGCTGCTGAGGCTTCTTATGCGAAGAAGGGTCAGGATATCGTTGAGAAGAACTGGAATGCGATCGACGCTGGCTATCAGGGTCTGGTAGAGATCGAGATCCCGGCTGCATGGGCTGACGCTGCTGATACCCAGATGGGCATGGGCAAGGTTACCTGCGACAACAAGGTTCTGGAAGACTATGTCAACAACATCCAGATCCCCTGCAACGCACAGAAGGGTGACACTCTGCCGGTATCCACATTCGTTGGTATGGCTGACGGTACATTCCCGCAGGGCTCTGCTGCATTCGAAAAGCGTGGTATCGCTGTAAACGTTCCGTGCTGGAATCCGGATACATGTATCCAGTGTAACCAGTGCGCATATGTCTGCCCGCACGCTGTTCTGCGTCCGGTAACTCTGGATGCTGCTGAGGCTGCTGCTGCTCCGTCCGCAATGAAGCTGGCTGACATGAAGCCTGCAATCGGCGAGCTGAAGTTCGGTATGACCGTTTCCGTTCTCGACTGCACAGGCTGCGGCGTATGCTCCAATGTATGTCCGGCAAACAAGAAGGCTGAGACTCTGGTAATGAAGCCCATCGCTTCCCAGATGGATCAGCAGGAGTGCTTCAACTACGGCACAACCAAGGAAATCAAGCCTGAGGTAACTGCAAAGTTCACAGAGGCTACTGTAAAGGGCTCTCAGTTCAAGCAGCCCCTGCTCGAATTCTCCGGCGCATGTGCAGGCTGCGGTGAGACTCCTTATGCAAAGCTGATCACACAGCTGTTCGGTGACAGAATGTACATTGCAAATGCTACTGGCTGCTCCTCCATCTGGGGTGGTTCTGCACCGTCCACACCTTACACATTCAACAAGAAGGGCTACGGTCCGGCTTGGTCCAACTCCCTGTTCGAGGATAACGCAGAGTTCGGTTACGGTATGTTCCTCGGTCAGGAAACACTGAGAAACCGCGTGATCGCTAAGGTTGAGGCTCTGGCTGAAACAGCTGAAAATGCTGATGTAAAGGCTGCTATCGACGAATTCCTGGCTACCAAGAACGACGGCGCAGCTAATACTCCGGCTGCTGAAAAGCTGGTTGCTGCTCTGGAAGCTTGCGGCTGCGAAAAGGCACAGGCTATCCTGGCTGAAAAGGACTACCTGCGCAAGAAGAGCCAGTGGATCTTCGGCGGCGACGGCTGGGCATATGACATCGGCTTCGGCGGTCTGGACCACGTTCTGGCATCCGGCAAGAATGTAAACGTAATGGTATTCGATACTGAGGTTTACTCCAACACCGGCGGTCAGGCTTCCAAGTCCACTCCTACCGGCGCGATCGCACAGTTCGCTGCAGCTGGTAAGGTTGTAAAGAAGAAGGATCTGGCTGGTATCGCAATGAGCTACGGCTATGTATATGTTGCACACATCGCTATGGGTGCTGACATGAACCAGTGCCTGAAGGCAATGCGTGAGGCTGAGGCTTATGATGGTCCGTCCCTGATCATCGCATATGCTCCGTGTATCAACCACGGTATCAAGACCGGTATGGCTACTGCACAGGCTGAAGAGAAGAAGGCTGTAGAAGCTGGTTACTGGCACCTGTTCCGTTACAATCCGGAGCTGAAGGCAGAGGGCAAGAATCCGTTCGTAATGGATTCCAAGGCACCGAACACCGATGAGTTCAAGAACTTCCTGATGGGTGAAGTACGTTACAACGCACTGGCTCGTCAGAATCCGGAAAGAGCTGAGGCTCTGTTTGATGCAGCTGTTGAGAACGCAAAGGATCGTTACGATTATCTGACAAGACTGGCTGCACTGTACAACAACTAAGCAATTCTGCCGAAAGGCAAACGGTACAATGTACCGCACATCTGCACGGAGGGCTGCGGCTCTCCGCGGCAGAGTATTATGCAGAAGCATAAAGTAGAGCATTATGCAAAAAGCATAAAGTAGAGCATTTATAGTATCAGGTAACCCCAAAACGGTTGATTTTTTACTTGTTATCAAGGAGATGTCCGGACTGCTGAACGGCAAACAGAGAACCGGCTCTGACACGATCCCGCGTTTCCGGCAACGACACAGCTTTTGGAACGTTCCGTCCGCACCGGATCTGCGGAGGACGGAGGAGACAGTGCTCTGGTTTCGGGATGCACAATGGCATTTCCATGATGATTTATTTCACGCTTTTATACAAATCCCCCTCACGCCCGTGGACAAGGGCATGAGGGGGATTTGCGTTATTCATGATAATATAGCAGAGTCAAAGCGGGATTCGGTTGCAATCCCTGCTTTTTGACGAGCCAGCAGATGCTTCATCCTATCGGATCTCCTGCTCCAGTTCATCAAACAGCGGATGGGAGAAAAATTCACCAAGCGTGATCTCCAGTCCGTCGCAGAGAATTTTGATCGTTACAATGGAAATATGATTTCTGTTGTCATCAAACAGGCTGTACACAGTGGATGGTGTCACGCCGGACAGGTTTGCAAGAGCATTGAATGAAAGTCCGCGTTCCTCGCAAAGCTCCTGAAATCTCAAAACAACAGCTTGTTTTACTTCTGACATGTGTTCACCGCCTTACATTTGTTCTATATTATTATACTTTTTATTACGCAGATGCGTATTCGCACTTGCGTAAATACGTTTTTTGTGATATAATGTAAAAAGAAGGAGGGATGACCAATGACATGTACGATTTTGTCGAACGAAACGGAAAAGCACTGGCAGTGCCGCAATGAACATGAGCAGCCATATATTGCGCTGAAACTGTTTCTGATGCAAAAAATCCGCCAGCTGTACGCTGACGGATATACGGATTATTATTTGAATTGTGAGGAGGGTGTTCCACTGTGGGCGGGGGAGATCGTATGCTGTCTGAAGGAGCAGGAATGCACCGGAATGAGACTGCATGTGGTGATTCCCTATGAGGAGCAGTGCCGCGACTGGACGGAGGAGCTGCGTGACCGTTATTATCGCGTGCATGAACAGGCGGACAGCGTAACGCAGACGGGAACACACCCCGACGAGGGCTGTTATCTGCGTGCGGAGGGATTCATGGTACAGGACAGCGATCTGCTTCTGCTGTTCGGAAATGCGCAGGATGATCCCCGCTTTGCTGGATACGCCGGCACTTATGATCTCCGCGTGGAATATATGGACGATCGGCAGTTTGATTAGGGAGTGTTGACACTAAAATAATACGCAGATTTTCGAGCGAAAATTTCATGC
>CALGTT010000485.1 GCA_937901485.1 uncultured Ruminococcus sp. | reverse complement strand
GAAATATGATCACCCGCTACGGCTTCAGCGAAAATCTCGGCCCTGTCGTTTACGGCAGCGACCAGAATGAGGTATTCCTCGGCAGAGACTTCGGCAGTACCAAGAACTATTCCGAGCAGGTGGCTGCGGAGATCGACGCAGAGATCCGCGCTTATGTGGAGGACGGCTACCGCAGAGCGGAGGAGATCCTCACCGAGCACATGGATCAGCTGCACACGGTTGCACAGTATCTCATTGCGCATGAGAAGATCGACGGTCCGGACTTCGAGAAGCTCATGAAGGGTGAATCCCTCGAACCTGTGACTGCGCAGGACATCCCGACTGCACCGCAGGAGAGCATGGAAACTCCCGCAGAGCCGGAAGCTCCCGCAGGATCCGACAACGAATAAGACAGATTCTCCTCCTGCTTTGCAGGGGGAGATTTTTGGATAGATCCCCCGCGCCCGCCCTATTGACATTCCGCCGGATTTGTGGTATTGTATAAATACAGGGTGATGCCCTGAAGAAACAGAAAGGAAGCTGTGCTATGGAAATTTGTTCTGGACAGTACCGTTATCTTTTATCCATTTACCGCCTGACACAGGAAAACCGCCGCATCCGCTGTGTGGATATCGCCGCGGATCTGGGCGTGACGCGTCCGAGCGTCAGCAAGATGATGAAGTGCATGGTGCGTATGGAGCTGGTCGAGCCGGATTACTGCGAAGCCGTCCGCCTTACCCCCCATGGACGCGAGCTTGCGGAAAAGTACCACAGCGATTATGATATGGTCTATGCGTTCTTCCGCCGTATGCTGCGGCTGACTCCCGCCGAGGCAAAAGAGCACGCGTTTCAGTTCCTGTCCGCCTTCCCCCATTCCACGGTGCACAAGCTCTCCGAGGTCATGCAGCGGAGCATTGAGGTGACAAGAAAAAAACAGGCGAAGAATTGACATCTTCTGCATCCGGATATGCTGGAGGTAAACTGTGGAAAATTACTGTTGATCTCCGGAAAATTCTGTGCAGTTCGACAAAATGGAAAAAATACCCTTGACAAAATAAGTTAGCAGGTGTAAACTATAAATAGAGGCAGGCATCCGCCGCCGATATCTTCATAAAGAATGCAGGTGATAATGATGACATTGATGGACGCAGAAACGGGAAAGGAATATGTGATCCGAAGCATCGCAACGGATGACGAGGAGCTGAACAAGTTCCTGTTTTCGCTCGGCTGCTACAGCGGTGAGCAGATCACGGTCGTATCCCGCAAAAAGAAAACCTGTGTGGTATCGATCAAGGACAGCCGATACTGTATTGACAGCCAGCTTGCGCAGGCGATCTGTATCTGATCTCTGCTGTAACAATCTTCGGATTGTTTTTTGTCAGAAAGTGAGTTAGCCTATGCTTACGCATCGGCAAACAGACAAAACTGTGAAATCCAAATCAAGTCAAGGAGGAATGACCGATGAGAATCGCATTGACGGGAAACCCCAACTCCGGCAAAACGACCATGTTCAATGAGCTGACGGGCAGCAGTGAAAAGGTCGGCAACTGGGCTGGCGTGACCGTGGATAAAAAGGAACGTGCCATCAAGAAGGCATACTGCACGGGTGGGGAGGAGCTGATCGCGGTAGACCTGCCGGGCGCGTATTCCATGTCCCCGTTCACCAGTGAGGAGAGCGTGACGAGTACCTATGTAAAGCAGGAAAACCCCGATGTGATCATCAACATCGTGGATGCCACCAATCTCAGCCGCAGCCTGTTCTTCACCACACAGCTTCTGGAGCTGGGCATTCCGATGGTCGTGGCTCTGAACAAGAGTGATGTGAACAAGAAAAAAGAAACCAATATCGACGCGCAGAAGCTTTCCGAAAAGCTCGGCTGTCCGGTACTGCACACGACCTCCACCTCCGCAGACGGTCTGGCAGAGGTGATCGCCGCAGCCACAGCAAGAATCGGACAGCAGCAGACTGCCCCCTACATACAGTCCGGCGTGGATCTGACGGACAAACAGGCGGTAGAGGCTGCCGACCGCAAACGTTTTGACTTCGTGGGCAAGCTCGTGCAGGAAGTGGAAACCCGCAAGGTGCTGACCAAGGACAGGAACCTCAGCGACAGGATCGACGAGGTACTGATGAACAAGTGGCTGGGCATC
This sequence comes from uncultured Ruminococcus sp., assembly GCA_937901485.1. Lineage (GTDB taxonomy): Bacteria > Bacillota > Clostridia > Oscillospirales > Ruminococcaceae > UBA3855. Next base: position 321 of record CALGTT010000485.1, on the reverse strand, counting down.
CCGATTTTTGCGGTGGTGATGCTTCTTGTGTTCCAGATCTCGCAGGCATGGGTGGGTCCCTTCATTGCAGACACGCTGGTCGCATGGCTGGAAACGTTCCAGGGCTGGGTAGGAGGCTTCTTTGAGGATGCCAACCCCCTGCTGACGGCACTGCTTGTGGACGGCGTGATCGGCGGCGTGATCGCAGTCATCGGCTTTTTGCCGCTGGTCATGGTCATGTACTTCCTCATTGCTCTGCTGGAGGACTGCGGCTACATGGCCCGCGCCACCGTCGTTCTGGACCCCATTTTCAAGAAGGTGGGCCTCTCCGGCAAGTCCGTC
>CALGTT010000484.1 GCA_937901485.1 uncultured Ruminococcus sp. | reverse complement strand
CCACGGAAACAGAGCCGCGCGAAACGAAGCCCACGGAAACCACCCGGCAGACTACCGTGCGTCCCACTGAGCCTGCTGTGACCACAACACAGAGCAGTGTCAAGCCCGTGCAAACCACGGCAGCCACCAAACCGCCGGTACAGACTGACACGACCGAACCGAAGCCCGTTCCGACGGATCCCCCAGTCACAGATCCGCCTGTGACCGATCCGCCGCCGACTGAGCCTCCGGCAACCGATCCGCCTGCGACCGATCCGCCCGCGACCGAACTCCCGAAGCCAACAGAAAGCGGTTCGATCGAGGACGAGGGTTTCTAATCAATATCTATTAAATCTGCACAGAAATCCGAATGAATTTTTGTGCAGATTTTTCCATACAAAGAGGATTCCAAAAACGTATTACATACAGAAGCATGAAAATGCTTCCACGGAAAGGAGAGAACGCCATGACGGATGCGGAATTCAGTGCCGCAATTGAGAAGATGATGCAGGGCGACCGCAGCGGACTGCGGGATGTGTATGACGCGTACGGAAATACCATCTACCGTCTGTTTCTGGGGCGTGTGCACCGCCACCAGGACGCAGAAGACCTGACATCGGAATTCTTTCTCAAGCTGTGGGGCTGTGCATCCACCTATCGGACGGGCACGGGGCATAAATGCTGGATGAATACCATTGCAAGGAATATGGCAGTGGACTTTCAGCGCAAGAACCGTGAGATCCCGATGGAGGACACAGCGCAAACCTATGAACAGCAGCAGATCACGGCAGAAACAACGGAGGACACCGTGATCGGCACAATGCACACCGCCCAGATCCTATCGAAGCTGTCGGAGGAGGAGAGGGAGATCGTGCAGATGCATCTGTCCGCAGAACTGACTTTCCGTGAGATCGCAGCCATATTGAAGCGTCCCCTCGGAACGGTTGCTTGGAAATACCGGACAGCCATTGGAAAACTGCAAAAATTAGCAGAGGAGGGACAACTCGTATGACCAGAAAAGAAATAGAAAAGCGGTGTCTGGAAGAAATGCAGCAGACCATACCCGATCCCGAAGCCCTCTGGCAGCGCATTGAAGCAAATCTGCCCGAACAGCCGGCGGAAACACCTGAAACACCGGTCATCCGGATGCACCACCGCACACGCCGCATCATGACCATTGCCGCATGTCTGCTCCTCGTGATCACGGGCGCACGCGTCCTGACACAGACCAATTCCCTGAAGAATGAAACCAGCTCCGATCACATGAATCTGCAAGAGGATGTGAATGCTCCGGCAATGGATGAGCAGCAAAATGCCGCGGAGGAATGGGAAGAACCGATGCAGACAGTGAACAAGGATGCATCGTCCGTCCGCACCTATGCTTCCCTTGGACTGCCAAGCGAACAGCGGACAGTTGTCACAGATGCCGCAAAACTCACAGCCGGCACACAGCTTTTTGCAGAACAAAGCGTCCTTGCACAAACGGAATGCTTTGTGGATGTCATCGTGTCCGATGGCAGACAGAGCGAAACGACGGGAGAGATCGTGTATCTTCTGAAGGTCGTGGATGCCTACGGCACGGACGCACTCACAGCAGGGGAGAGCTTCTATCTTTACAGCAGCACGCCCTATGTGCTCCAGCCCGGACATGAATATGTGCTTCCCCTGTATGCGTCCGGTACGGATGCATGGGAGCTTGTGAATGCGTCCGCCCCCCAGATCGAGCTGACACCGGATGGGGAGATGATTTTCCACAATGGCTGGCATTCCCTGCAAAACGGCGAAAGCACGCCTTTGCTTTGTGCGCAGTACGGCACGGATGACTATTTTTACGACAGAATGTATATTGCACAGGATGCTGTCCTGTATCAGTTCTTGGAAAACTGGGAGGCATCCCTATAGAACGGAGGAATCCTTATGAAACATTGGAACAGAAATTTTGCACTCATGACCGCATGTATGCTCACCGCCTGCGTCCTCACCGGATGCGGCGGCAGTGCGGAGGATATGACCGCCACTACCAACAAGAAAGATACTGCAAATCAGCAGTATATTCAGGAAGCTCCCGCGGAGGATAACGGCGAGAAAATGGAAGCGGAGGTGGAATTTGGCATCACTGCGGATATCAGCGTAGAAAGAAACGACTGTTTCATCCCCTATGAAGTACCGAACATGGAGGAATACAACGAGATCACAGAAAACGGTTTCCGCAACACCCTCCAGCATCCGCTGAGCACCTTTTCCGTGGATGTGGACACGGCATCCTATACCAACGTTCGCCGTATGCTCGAAAACGGCATGGAGGTCGATCCGGATGCGGTGCGCATCGAGGAGATGATCAACTACTTCTCCTATGACTACGCTGCACCGACGGGTGACGCGCCGTTTTCTGTAAATACCGAGCAGTATGTTTGCCCGTGGAATCAGGACAATCAGCTGCTTCTGGTCGGCTTGCAGGCGGAGGAGATCGACCTGTCCGAACGTGCACCGATGAATCTGGTCTTTCTGATTGATGTCAGCGGTTCGATGATGGCAGACAACAAGCTGCCGCTGGTGCAGGAGGCATTCGTGATGCTCACGGAGAACCTCACCGAAAACGACCGTATTTCCATTGTGACCTATGCAGGCGCGGAGGCGGTTGTGCTGGAGGGCTGTGCCGGAAATGATTACATGACCATCACCGAAAAGCTTTACAGCCTGACCGCAGGCGGCTCGACCGCAGGCGCAGCAGGTATCGTCAGGGCGTATGACCTCGCGGAGCAGTTCTTCATCGAGGGCGGCAACAACCGCGTGATCCTTGCCACGGACGGCGACCTGAATGTGGGGCTTTCCACGGAGGAAGAGCTGACCGCACTGATCGAAGAAGAACGCGAATCCGGCGTGAATCTCTCCGTACTCGGCTTTGGCATGGGCAACCTCAAGGATGACCGTCTGGAAGCTCTCGCGGACAACGGCAACGGCAATTATGTGTACATCGACAGCCTGCTGGAGGCGCGCAAGGTGCTCGTGCAGGAGATGGGCGGCACGCTGTTCACGGTCGCAAAGGATGTGAAGATCCAGACGGAATTCAATCCGGAGTTTGTCGAGAGCTACCGTCTGATCGGCTACGAGAACCGCGCACTTGCCAATGAGGATTTCGCGGATGACACCGTTGATGCCGGTGAGATCGGCGCAGGGCATACCGTGACCGCGCTCTATGAGCTGGTGCTGACGGATCAGGCAGAGCTTGCCATGCATGACATGACGCTGAAATATCAGGAAAACGACATTGCAAATCCCTCGGACATGGAGCTGATGACCGTATCCCTGCGCTACAAAGAACCGGAGGGTACGGAAAGCCGTCTGCTGGAATATCCCATCGCGGCACAGGAGAGCACAAACAGGGACATCCCCGAAAATCTGGCGTTTGCATCCGCAGTTGCAGAATTCGGAATGCTCCTGCGCGACAGTGAATATGCAGGGGACGCAAGTCTCTGGCAGATCAATGAGCTGCTCGGACACACGGACATGGACAACGAGTACCGTCAGGAATTCCGCGAGCTTGCAGAAATGGCATTCGCCGGCACGGACAAGGAGGGCGAAGCTCCCGAACGCGAGGAAGGCTTTACCGACAAGGAGCTTGCCGACATGGAGGAAGTGGACAAGGTGCTGAGCGAATTTCTGGGGAGCGATGCGTTTCAGTCCATGAGTCTGGAGGAGCGCGAAACGGAAACGCGCAAGCTTCTCTTTGATCTTGCATGGTATGGTACGGAAGACCGCCCCTACAGCCTGATCGAGGAACGAAGCATCACCTATGACAACTACACTTTCAGCTTTACCCACACCTGCGGAGCGTCCGCTGCTGTGCGGATCAAGGACTTTGATCCGATGATGAATTGAGGCGTGCTGATATGAAAAAACGACTTCTTTTTCTTGTTCTTCTTCCGCTGATGCTCTGCGCACAGGAGCAGATGGATACCTATCAGGGCGGAAGCTGCGGCGGTGCAGTCTGGGTAAGCTTCGATAAAGAAAAAATGATTTGCGTGCAAAACTTAAAAAACCTCTTGCAATTTTCATCAAAGTATGGTATAATATAGGTACAATTTAACAGACGGGAGCTTGTGTGACAGGCTGAGAGGGAGGTATGACCTCCGACCGATAACCTGATTTGGATAATGCCAACGTAGGGACGACTGTAAAGCACTGACGCTTACACGTCGGTGCAAGAAGAATATTGCATGTTTGGAAGCTATCGAAATCGGTAGCTTCCTTTTTTTCCGTCTGTTTTATTGAACTTTGATTTACGGAGGAAAGCTATGTACAAAACACAAATGGAAGCAGCGAGAAAAGGCATCATCACAAAGGAGATGAAGGCTGTTGCGGATAAGGAATACCGCACAGCAGAGGAGATCCGTGAGTTTGTGGCAAAGGGACAGGTTGCGATCTGTGCCAACAGACTGCACACAGCACTCGATCCGAACGGCGTAGGCTCGATGCTCCGCACGAAAATCAATGTCAACCTCGGCGTGTCCCGTGACTGCAAGGATTATGACATTGAGATGGAAAAGGTGATGGCGGCGGTGAATATGGGTGCAGAGGCGATCATGGATCTGTCCTCGCACGGCAACACACAGCCGTTCAGACAAAAGCTCGTTGCCGAGTGTCCTGCCATGATCGGCACTGTGCCCGTTTATGACAGTGTGATCCACTACCAGCGGGACCTTGCAACCCTTACCGCAAAGGATTTCATTGATGTTGTGCGTCTTCACGCAGAGGACGGCGTGGATTTCGTCACGCTCCACTGCGGCATCACCCGCAAGACCATCGAGCAGATCCGCAAGCACAAGCGGAAAATGAATATCGTTTCCCGGGGCGGCTCCCTGGTCTTTGCGTGGAT
>CALGTT010000483.1 GCA_937901485.1 uncultured Ruminococcus sp. | reverse complement strand
CTGTAATCCCCACCGGTATCTTCAATTTCATATGTTCCAATGTAGTCAAGCGGATTTCCATTTTCATCCTGTTCACGGCGCACTACGTCCGAACGTGCGAATTCGTAGAAAAAGCCTGCATCCTGCGGCGTTCCCTTATCCCAGCCGTACTTTGTCATTCTGCTGAGCAGTGTGGTATTTGCCATCGTTCTGCCGACAAAACGTTTCAGCTCCGTACAGCCTGCTTCTCCCTCCGCAAGGCGGTACACGGGGCGCGTGAGCTGTGCAAAGGGCTGTGTGATTTCATAGTCCTCCAACTGCTCCACCCATGCAGAACGCAGCTCGTCATCCAGCTCAATCGGATGCACCAGACCAATCACAGCGGTTTCGGGCAGTTCGTATTCCTCCTCGTCCGCAGTATTGAACGTGCCGTCCTCCATGTAGCGGAACGTGTCGAGAAGGTTTCCGTTTTCGTCATAAGTACCCCAGATCAGACCGATGGCAAAGCAGTGCATCACGGGATTTTTCACGAACAGCTCCTGCCAGCCCTGCGCCGTCCATGTTCTGTGGCACATCAGCACATATTCCAGCCGCTGTTTCTGCGCGGCGATGACGGTTTTCATCTGCTTTTTCATTTCCTTGAACGCCTTTGAAGATGCCTCCGCGATCTCCGCGTCATCCTTCGCACCGGGCTTGGGGAGATTTTTCAGCTTCTTTGTCCCCTCAAAGATCTCCAGCTCCAGTGCCGGAGTCAGGTAGACCTTGAACTGCCGCGTGCCGTAGTCGAATTCACGGCAGAGGTTCTCGTCAAAGCCGAGATTCGGCACGATCCTGTCCGCCAGCTCCTCGGTCGTGATGTGCAGGGCATCCGCCGCCTGACTGAGCGCGTCCGCAGCCGCAGAGCGCACCTGACGGTTCTTGAATTTCCGCGCCATCTGATCCACTGCCATGAGTGCTTCGGATGTGCCCTTGAAGGCGATCGCACGGACTGCCTCTGCCGCGATCGCACCGCGCGAATGCTCCGACCACTCCTTGATATAGTGCAGGAGCGTGGTCTGCGCTTCATAGCCGCCGTGCTGTGCCGCCGCATGGAGCACCCATTTCTGCTTTGCCGCCGCGCCCTGTTCGAGCCACTTGCCCAGCACCTCCAGCGAGAACGCCGCCAGATCCGCTTCGTTCAGCAGTGCTGCAAGCTGCTTTGCCATATCGCTCACGCTGAACGTGCTCATGTTCGCGTAGCAAAGGAGAATCGCCTGCAAATGGGCAGTTTCCGCTTCCTGTCCGTCCGCTGTGCGCACGGGTGCAAAGGGGGTATCAAAGAGCCACTGGAGCTTCTTTGCCTTATTGCCCTTGGTCAGATCCGCGATGAGGTCGGCGGTCGTTTCTGCCGCTGCCTCCGCCGGGATCTCCGCGCCGAGCAGGACGGCAAGCTTCTGCTTGAGATCCGCTTTCTTCTCGGCTTCAAACGCCGCCTGCAGTGCATCGCGATGCGCGTCAATGTCGAATGCCCTCAGCACATTGACAGCCACCTCACGCTTGGCAGCTTTCTTTGCACCCAGCAGGTCGAGCACATCCTCCGTCCATTCGGGGCGTGTTTTCAGATATGCCTCAAGCTCTGCACGGATCAGCATACTGCCGTCATCGGCAAGAGCAAGGATCTGTTTTTTATAGGCTTCCGGATGCTTGCTGAGGATCTCCAGATACAGTCTTCTTGCCGTCACATTCAGGGGCTTCAGCTCACAGGCTGCCACTTCATCGGGGTTCTTCTGAAATTCGAGGGAAAATCTTTCGCGCATCCCCTTCTGGATGCTCTGATAATCCGGCGCAGCTTCGATGTTTTCACCGGCACAGCGCAGGATATGCACGAACGGCACGCCGCCCTCGCGCAGGATGCTGACAAATTCCTGTTCATGCTCCGTGACCTCGTAGCCGGGGGTGATATTTCTGTAATAATAGCTCATGGAATTGACCGCGAGTGCCTGCACGCAGATGCAGCGTTTCGCAAAATCATCCACGCCGAATGCGGCAACATAATTCACATGCTTTCTGCCGTAGCTCCACTTTGCCTGCGCCATTTTTGGCATGAACGGGAACAGGACTTCCAGACCGGCTTCCTCGCAGAGAGCTGGCACTTCCGCTATGTCGGCGAGGAGCACGCCGAAGCAATCTTCACCTCCGGTCTCTGCCTTGAGGAATATCTCGAGACGCTTTTCGCGGAATAATGCTG
>CALGTT010000482.1 GCA_937901485.1 uncultured Ruminococcus sp. | reverse complement strand
CGCTTGCACCTTACCAATTGGGGTATTGAAACTGGAAGCAGCCTTCTTAGTTGCAGTCTTTGCAGATGCCTTCTTGCACCTTACCAATTGGGGTATTGAAACTGCTTAACTCGCTATCCATGTAACAATACCGATTAAGACTTGCACCTTACCAATTGGGGTATTGAAACTTTCATTTGTCATAAATTTTCTCCCCTTCCTCAGTCAGAATACTTGCACCTTACCAATTGGGGTATTGAAACTTACACGCGCATTAGCGTAATTTTCGAGATTAGCGAACTCTCTCCTTGCACCTTACCAATTGGGGTATTGAAACTGAGAGTGATAACATAACCTCTTTCTTTAGTGCAGTCTGCGAAAAACATTACTACTTGCACCTTACCAATTGGGGTATTGAAACAATAGCAGCCTTTGCATCGTTTGCGGATGTTGTTGCGTCTTGCACCTTACCAATTGGGGTATTGAAACGAGAGAGATCAAACTTCAGCTCGAAGGGGAGGTGCCTGTAACTGATGCTTGCACCTTACCAATTGGGGTATTGAAACGATCCTGCGATCGTCTGACATAACTTCCAGTTCAAACGGGTTGCCGTTTTCTTGCACCTTACCAATTGGGGTATTGAAACCGGATGCTTGATCGGCTTTACAACGTACCATTCATACCTTGCACCTTACCAATTGGGGTATTGAAACCAGCGTTAATCCCAACGGCGGACGATTGTTCCACCTGAAGTGGAATGATATGCGCAGTCGCCTTGCACCTTACCAATTGGGGTATTGAAACTGTTCTGCAACGACCACATCGTCGTAAAAAAACGCAGCAACTTGCACCTTACCAATTGGGGTATTGAAACTTTATATACCTCCAAGTTAGTCTCTCGACTATTATTTTCCTTGCACCTTACCAATTGGGGTATTGAAACATTGCTACAGCACTGCTGATAACTTTTCTGATCATTTTTTTCATAGTGTACTTGCACCTTACCAATTGGGGTATCTATTTTCCTGCACAAAAAAGAAACCGCGTTCACCCGTCTGACCGGATGAATGCGGTTTTCTGTATGCGGTTTTAGTCGTCGATGATGTCGAACATGCCGAAGCCCTGTGCATTTTTGCTGCCAAGTCCCGTCTGGTAGAGCAGGTCAAGCGACTCCGGCTTACCGATGAGCAGGAATTTTCCGTGGTACGCCGTCACCCAGATGCCTTTGCAGCGGGTAACAACCTTTCGGGGCTGGTTCTGCGGAAGCAACAGGATTCCTCCCTCCGGCTCCGTTCCAAAGCAGGCAGCGTATTTCCTGCTGAAATTATTCTGAAGCAACGGCAGAAATTCTGCGTCATGCGGTGCATAGTAGATGGTTTTTCCTGCCTCATCGCTGCACTTGACCACGATGGGGGAGCGTGTCACGATGGACACACGCTCCGCTGTCACATGCTTTTCGCCCACCTCGATCATCCGCACGGAAAGCGTCTGATCGAACAGCCGGAATTCCTCACGTTCAAGCAGAGCCTGCTTCAGAATCTTGCAGAATTCCTCTGAAATACTGCGAATTTCCAGCGTGATCCTGCCCTCTATCTGCATTTCTTTCCCCACGATCCTGCATTTTCCCGAAAGTCCGCCGAAAGTGAACAGGCGGAACCGGCTGCTCGTACTGCCATATCCCGTATCATGCAGGAAATGTGCATAATCCGGATTCACATTGAGCAGGTGATAGATCGCACTCTGTATCTGATAATGATAACTCAGCGGAATGGCAAACGGCTGTCGGGGTTCAAGTGTTAATCTAATCTGCATGTTGATTCTTTCCTTTTACTGTGAGTATGATGATTCAATTTCTCCCATATTATAGCATAATACAACTATTTTGTCAATGTGTTTCCACTGTGCTTTCCGATAATTTTAATTAAACACAAGTGAACTTTAACATTTATTTTGTTTTAATATTGACAAATTTGTATAAATATGATATAATTTATGTGTACATTTTTAAGAATTGTATTAAAATCTGCGTTGTGTCAACACAACCTAAATAGTGAAGGAGCACCCCATGAATCACATCACAACCCAACTCTCACAAATCGGCTATATTCAGCTCCAGATCACCATGCAGCCGCTTTCCGGCACGCCTGAACAGGGCAGATGGTATGGCTCTGCCCTTCGTGGTGCAATCGGTAATGCCATGCTCCGCCGTTTCTGTCCGGAGCAGCAGTTCCACTGCGAAAACTGCACACACCTATGCAGTACGGGAATCCTGTTCAGCAGTGCCAAACCGGATCACAGCGAGGAGGCTGTCAATCCCTATGTGATTGACTGTCCGGATGAAGCATTTTCCGATGGTCAGCTCCGTTTCGGGCTGACCTTCTTTGCCCGTGGTCTGGAGGCGGCGGAGCATGTCATGCTTGCTCTGCATGACGGCATCGTGCTGGGAAACAAAAATGTACCATTCCGGCTGACCGGAGCGGTGGATCGTGTAACGCAGGAATCCCTGTTTGACGGGGCATTTCTGCGAAAGCCGCAGGTGCATTATCCGTCCTTTTCGGACGCTCCCGCAGAACGTTACTGCATCGAATTCCTGACCCCCTACCGTACAAAGCTCCCTGCAAAGGATTTCGGATTTCCGCAGCTGACACGGGCGATGCTTCGCCGGATCAGTACGGTCATGCGGCAGGCAGGCATGGAACCGGAATTTGACTATGCCGGTCTGATCGCAAAATCCGAGCAGATCCGGACACAGTACCGGATGCTGACACCCGTCAGCCGGACACGCTATTCCTCCCGAACGGATACCCGGTGGGATGTGACGGGATTCACTGGTGCAATGATCGTTTCCGGCGATTTTTCAGAATTTCTTCCGCTGCTCCGCATGACGGAAATTGTCGGTGCGGGAAAATTATGCGTGATGGGGCTGGGAAGAATCAAGGTTTCTGCATTACAGTAAAACAGAAAGGATGCATCATGAAATCAATCTTAATCACAGGTCTGAGCGTTGTGCGGTCAGACCAGGCGGAAAAGGTTTATACCAGCGATATTGGGGAAGTATACGGCCGCTACAGCATGGACGCTCCGTCAATGTATTTTCTGAAAAAACTGCATCGGAATCAGAAATGCCTTGACAGCATCATCTGCCTTGCCACACCGGAAACACTGACACCGCAGGGAGAAATGAAGGAAAGTGCATATGAAATCTATCGCAGCACAATACAGCATTACTGCGATATGCTCGGCTGCACTGTTCCCGATATCAAACACGTTGAACTTGCATTCGGGAAATCCGATATGAACCGAATTATTCAGAATATCATGGATCTGCTGCCGGAGGACGCAGAGATCTATCTGGACACCACGGGCGGTGCACGGAATACAAGCTACATCCTCCTGTTGCTGACACGTTTTCTTGCCTATCAGGGCATTCGCCTCCAGCAGGCTGTCTATGGCAATTATCAGTTTGGAAACAATAACCATTCCATCGAGGATGTGACAATACTGTACAATATGTTCTCGCTCATCAATGCCGCCAATACATTCACTGCATTTGGCAATGCAACGGAGCTGCTGGAGTATTTCAAGGATACAAAAAGTACTGAAATACGGAATCTTCTCGATGCGATGGTGAAGTTTTCCGATGCGGTCATGCTCTGCGATACCCGTCTTGATCAAAAAATCGAACATCTCAAATCCTGTTTTCAGAGAATGCAGGGATACGAGCCGCAAAATGATGCAGAGAGCGTGCTTCTCCTGCTGATGGACACGATCCGGCAGAAGCTGTATCTGTCCGAAAGCCATTCCACAATCCCCTACCCCGAGCTGATTCGCTGGTGTATGGAGAACAGCATGATCCAGCAGGCTGTGACGATCTATGCGGAGAAAATACCGGAGTATCTGTTCAACAGCGGTTTGCTGGATGCTGTGCCGGAAAAGAAGGCACAGATCAGCGAATCCAACCAAAAAAGTTATTATTCGCTGGAGTATGAGATGCTGTATTCCCATCTGTACAATCTGTCAGACAGGGAGAAGCAGACACACACAGCGGACGAAGAATCCCCCCTGTATCGGGCACTGCGGCGATGTCTGACAACGGATGAACATAAGCGGCAATTCTGTCATTGCCGAAATCTGAGTCAATTCTTTTACGTCACCGACTTACCGAAGGAAACAGATCCGGAGAAAAAGGCACTTCTGGAAAAACTGATCCTTTTCAAAAACTGCATGTTCAGCCGCAATACTTTCAAGCCCCATACCAGTGAAGAACGGCTCAAACGGCTTGCAGAGCATCCGGAATATCCGGAGCTGACAGCGTTGTCAGAAACGGTGAAAATGAACAGCATGAAAGCCTTTATCAATGATATCGCAGAAAAACCTGATTACGGGTTCCGGCTCAATGGGGCAGTGTTCACCAAACAAAAGCATTTTTCTGCGAAACTGGAAACTCTGCGGAATCTCCAGAAGTATCTGACACCGGAAAGCGGTTTTTCTGCTGCGGCTGGGATTCCTTTGGAGCTGCTGCAGGAATTTCTGATCATCACACTGTTTATCAAAAATGAGATCCGTAATAAACTGAATCACGCCAGTGGTCACAGCGATAAAGAACATGAGGAGCTGAAAGCATTTTTCGAAGAACACGGCTATCATCCAGCAGATGCCGGAAGCGTAAACGGCATCCGTGAAGTCATCACGAAAGCTCTTGACCTTCTCGATAAAATACAAAAAAGCACTGACTAACACAAGAAAAGAGGAATACTATGGCTAAAATTTTTATGTCTGTGGTCGGTATCTATAAATATGATGTTGCCAAATATACACTGGACGACCGAAATTATACTGACCGATATGTGCAGAAAGCTCTGCTTTCCATGCTCAAAGAGCAGGGCGTGCATTACGATAAGATCATCTTCTTTCTGACAAAGCAGGCAAAGGAAAAGAACTGGGAAGAGTACATCCGCGAAAACAGAGATGGCAATGATGTAGAAATTGTTAAGGATGAAGGTCTGCTCCCGTTCCTGCAAAGAGAATTCCCCACTGTTGAGACAGTTCCTGTGGATATTGCATCCGGCGAGAATGAATCCGAGCTGCTGGACATGTTCCGGACGATCTATGAGCAGATCGGTGAAAAGGACGAGATCACATTTGACATCACGCACGGTTTCCGCCTGATGCCGCTGCTGTTCTATCCGGTGATGAGCTACGCCAAGGAGCTGAAGCATATCACGGTCGAGCATATCTACTACGGCATGTACAAGAATGCAAAGTCCCCTGCCCCCGTTGTCGATCTCAAACAGTATGACCAGATCCTCGACTGGGCGAATGCCGCACATAACTTCGTGCATTTCGGCAATGCTGGGGAGATTGCAAAGCTCATGAAAGATCGCTACGAAAGCCTTGCCAGTGCAGAAAAGCGGACTATGAGTGCACAGAAAAATCTTGCTGAGGCACTTGAAAAATTCACGGACGCAGTTCTGACATGCAGAGGAACTGACATTAGTGAAGCCGCCGCAGACTGTAACAGAAAAATGGCAAAGATACAAGATGCTTCCCACGATCCTCTGTTCTATGAGCTGACAATGCATGTGATGGATTCCATCAAGGAGTTTCAGGGTGAAAAGAAGCCTTATGAAATCAGCATGGAAACCGTTCGCTGGTGTAAGGTGAAAGGACTGTTTCAGCAGGCGTATACCGCACTCAAGGAAGCCATCATCACCTATTGCTGTGATGTCTATGCACCGGAAATCAAGGATGCCCATCTCAATCATACCATCCGTGAAAAAGTAGTCAATCAGGTACTTGGCACATTATCAGCTTATGATACCTCGGATGAGGATCACAGAAAGCATCTCTCTGTACTTTCTCCTGAACATCAGAAACTTTATATGCAGATTAAACTTCATCTGGAAAATCAGGACATGCAATTCTTCCAGAAACTCAATACCATCCGCAACCAGATCAACCATTTCGGTATGAAGAATGACAAGCTTCCTGCGGATAAAATCAAGAATTGGTTGGATACCAGTATTGAAAATGCTGATCGCTTCATTGCCGACATCCAGAACCGCCTCTCCGAAATCCCCACCGATGCACAAATCGAACAGGAACTGCACAAACTTCTGGGTGGAAACCGCCGCAACTTCATCAATTTCTCAAATCACCCCTCCGAGAGATGGAGCGAGGAACAGAAGCAGGCGGCACAGGAGCTTGCACCGGACGGCGTGATCGTGGATGTGCCGTTCCCGCAGGTCGCAGCCGATGCGGATGAAACAAAGATCGAAGAGCTTGCAGAGGAATATCTGGATACGATCGAGAAACAGTCTCCTGCTGCCGTGATGTGTCAGGGCGAATTCGGGCTTTGCTACGCCATGATCCGCCGACTGAAAGAAAAGGGCATCCGTGTCGTGTACAGCTGTACGGAACGCCGTGCGGTCGAACGCATCACGGAAAACGGCGTGGAAAAGGTGTCCATCTTCCAGTTTGTCAAGTTCCGTAATTTCTGATACAAAAACAGACTGCCTCACGCTCTGTGAAGCAGTCTGTTGTTTTCCCTTTTCAATTGAATCTGAAATGCCAACAGCACACCATTGCGGTGTGCTGTTTTTTGTCGCTTGTGATACCCATATAACGAGCAGGTTGCGACCTACACAGGTTGAGTATGCAAGGGAAGTTCAGATGTTTCAATACCCATATAGCGAGCAAGTTGCGACGGCAAGATTTTGCGTTTTGGTCGCAGGAAAACACAAGATATAGATTCGTACATAATTTCGTCATCAAATATTCTCAGAATATCCGGACAAATTTGCAAAATTCTTCACATATCCGGTGCGAATGTCCCTATTTTCACCCGTTTCAGATGCTTCAAAACAGGGGATTCGCACTGAATCTTCGTCTGTTACTATTATACCACATTCTTTTTCAAATTGCAAGTGTTTTTGCAAAATTCCAAGCATAAAGTCTGCGGCAGTCCTGCACAGAGCAAAATGCCCTGCACAGAACCGCTGCTTTTGACTATCTGCGTTTTTTGAAATTATAATTCGACTGATGATATTCCCGTTTGTTATTGTCTTGTTCCCTCTTCAACGCTGGCAGAGTCGGATTCTTGGATGTTGCCACCGGCAGTGCGTACTTGATAGACCAGGAAGTCGTTGTGCCGTTCTCACCCATGGAACGATTGCCGATAAACCACTGATGAGAAGCCTGAGAGTTCTTCTTGTTTTCGCCATTATCAGCAACCGGGTAACTGATATCAGCTTTTTTCTCTTTCATGATGGATGCAAGACCATCAAATCTGCTGAGCTGCATAAATTCTGCAAAGGGCTTACTTTCAGCATCAAACGGAATATCGGTAATCATTGCATTCACCTGCTCGCTGCCGATATGTTCGATCTGATAAGACAGTGTTTCCGCATCAAAAGAACGCATCTCGATTTCATCGACAATCAGCTTCACACTTCCTAATCCGAGCGGTTTGCCGTGTCCGAGTTTATACATCTGCTTGCTTTCTTCGCAATTCTCACCGATCGTGATCGTCCAAAGCAGCTCCTGAAGCTGTTGTTCCGTGATCTTCTCGAAATAGATATCAAAGGCAAATCTGCTTTCAGGCTCACAAAGCTCCATTGTACTATTGCGTTTCGTCTTTTCCTTCGCCTGATAATCCGAGCGTTTCAGTTCGGGATGATGATGATAGAACTTTCGTCCCCTGATTTCAACTTGGCATTTTTCTTTTTGAGGAACATCCTGCATCTGCTTTCTGCCGTTCCTATCCACACCGGTATTAACGCACTTGTAGGAGGTGATCCGATAGTCATACGTCCAGTAAAGCGAACCGTTAGGCTTACGGGTATAAAACTCAACAGCAGTCGGTTTCGGACCTGCAAGCTCTTGCAGCATCACTTTGCCCATTGAGCTGAAAACAGAAAATTGTGCATCTGAAAACCGCAGTTTGCTTGCATACGCTCGCCGACCGCCATCTCCGATCATGCCAAACAATGCACAGGCTTTGCAAAGACATTCGCCCTTGTGCTTTGCACAGGACATATGGGAATCGAGCAGATCGTCCAATCTGTTGTCAAATACATATCTGCCAAACTGTGACGGCGAAAGGTATGCATAATTCTCCCCATTGTACTCTACGATCTCATAGAACACCGGATACAACGCATGATCCTTTCGGATGCCGTATGTGATTCTGGCTTTGTATTTTTGGAATTTACTTCCGTCAGCTTCGTATATTTTAATATTGTCCTCGTAATTCTCAACAGCTTTTTCAAGGTTCACGCATTCAATTTCTCTGCCCGTACTATGAAAAATCTTTGTTTTTACGCCCTCTGTCCTGAGCATATACCATGTTCTTCTTGCTTCTGTTTCAGGATTGATATCCTGTCCACGGTCTTTCGCAGCCTGTGCTTCGTATAAATGCCACGCACCATCCCTGTACTGAATCAATCCGGGATTTCCGGGATTGGTATGTCGGGCAGAGAGAATATTATTGTTGTTGACCGAAAAACAACTGTTGCTCAGTGTTTCATAGGCATTACGAATCATTCCTCTGAGCTGGCTGCCCGGAATCACAGGTTTGTCTCCGACTCTAAAAAAAGGAAATGTTTTATGCTGCTCAGAATCTGTCGTACATTTTTCTGCATCAGGAATTGCAAGCGGCGTTTTCACGATCAGGCTCACCCTGATTTTTCCGGTAAGCGTTCCGTCCGTCGGTTCTGTCCGTTCCACTTCTGAACCAAGGCTCACAAAACTGTACGGATTAATAAACCTGTGTTTGCTTCGATCTTCGAGCCATTTAGTTGCCATGTGTTTCACTTCCCCTCTGTGTGAATCCAACGATCCGAAAATCGGAAATCTTCACGATTCCGTTATCGTCATATTCAAGATAGTTGCGTATTCTGACCTTTTCCGCATTCTCTACAGGCAGTGTATATCTGCCGCCGCCCGTTGTTGTGTAATTGCATCCTTTCGATCTGGTCAAATCAATGTCAAGATAGTGCGTTTCATCAAAGACTCTGTTGGAGAACACGCTGAGAAATTCATCCTTTTCGCTGGAAAGAGCGTTCTGAAATGCAGCATCATCAATATACCGCCAGCTGAAATCAGTTCCGATATTCAGCCGTGAGATCTTAAATTCATCATTTTCTGTAAATATTCTCAGCTCGATCAGGTGTTTGCCATCCATCTTCAATTCCGTTCCGCAGTAAAAATGATCCGTATGCACTGCATAGACACAACAGCCCTTACGGAAGTATTTCTCCACGATCGCCAGAAGGTCGGATTCCGGAGTTGTACCATGTTCACATACAAATTCTTTCATCATTCCACCTCCAATAATTCCGCTGTACTTGCAGAGTCAAGCAACACAGTGCGGTCTTCGCCATTTACAGTGAGTCCGGTAACATGAAACATACCTCTGCCCACTGCTGTCAGACCTCCAACAGCAAGAAATCCATGATGCAGATCAAGAATTACGGCAGCAAGAATCGCTTTTTCCGTTGCAGTCACTTCATCCGCAAGTAAAATATTCAGCTCCGTCTTTCCGTAATAAGAAGTTCTCTCAGTGTACAGTGCAGTATCCTTTGTTGCGGCACTGAATCGGTCAATGGAGTTTCTGGTCATTGTTTTGGGGAAATCGTCCGAGATCATGGACTCTGAGAAAACAATTCGTGATCTGTGTGTCATATCTGTTTTGTTCTTCTCATTCACATAACCAAACAGCGAATCAGCTGCCTTTTGTCCGGCAAATTCAAGGTATCTTGATCGAAATGCACCCGCCCATGACGAACCGGGGATTATACCTGTCCCATCACGCAGAGCGATATGCTTATAATCGGGAAGTGTCTCGCCCTCCGCTCCGACATCTGTTACATATTGACGAATAGAAATTGCACCGTTTTGACGAAGCTGCAGTGTGATTCTGGTATATCCGTCATAATCGTCCGCAATTGTATATTCCTCCGTCTTATTCCAGGAGATCTCGTCGTACAAATCAAAATCAAGCCACTGATCAAGCTGTGCCTCTTGTTCCAGATCAAATATCCGCTTTTTGAGTGATGAGATCTTTACCGCACCATATCCCCTTGATGTTTTAGAACCCAGCCGCAGGACTCCTGCCTTCAGCTTTGACAGCATCTCTTCAATAGCATG
The DNA here is from genome assembly GCA_937901485.1 of uncultured Ruminococcus sp. GTDB lineage: Bacteria > Bacillota > Clostridia > Oscillospirales > Ruminococcaceae > UBA3855. The sequence goes on along the minus strand of CALGTT010000482.1, from coordinate 8,079 downwards.
ATCTGTCTCGTCGTTCTGATTTGCGATTTCAAGGAAAGTAACAAACTTTTCACCGGTTTCGATCACTTCCATATCAAATTTCGCACCATCAACGCCGACCTTACGCTCAAGCTTCACACAGTCTCGTACACTTGAAATACCTTTTGAAATCAGCTGCCCGTCATAGAAAATGATCTGACTGCTTCGGCATTCATTTCCGTTGATCACACCGAAAATCTGATTTTGCAAAGAAGTATTTCCGTCAAGCGTATGTCTGAAAACACCCGCTATCGATGATGCAGGAATATACGGCTTTCCATCCTTTCCACGAACGGCATCATGATCCGTAGCTTCGTTTCTGCCGCTTCCAATGGACATAGGAGATGCAAGCTGCATTTCTATCCTATAGTAAACATGTCTTTTCATTCTGCCGTCCCTCCTTTACGTTCTTTCAGAAAATATTTTGCAAGCATGAGAATGATCAGCAGATATTCCCGCTTCTTTTCCCATGTCTTATATTGCGGATCACTCTCCCACTTGTTTTCAGCGTCCTTCCGGAATTTCTCCGCAAGTTCACGTTTGCTTGTTGACTTCACTGACTTAATTCTGTTTTTAAAATCCGGTTCCGAATCAGCCTGTTTCAGCATCAATGTTACGCGACCGATAAATGCCGCTCCCCATTTATCTTCGAATCTTTTTTTATTTTCCAAAGCATAAGAAATTGCATCATTCCGCATCTTCTCATCTTTTTGAAGCATCTCAAACATTCTTTTAATGTCATCGTGAGACTTGGAAGATACAGAATTCATGGTCAGATGATTTTCGGTATCACCTTTCATCCATTCGCCGACTTTGAAAACACGCACCTTACCAAAGCCCTCGTTCTGTCTGCCGCCAATGTAAATGATTTCATCCAGTTCAGTATTCTCATTACATTTTACAACAAGCGTACTGCCCGATGCAATGGCTCTCATGTGTGCACGCTGCATACGCATGACTGAAAGGTAACCAGATATCATTCTGTACTTCAAGCCGCTTTGCTCCTTCAAATCCCTCTCATTCACTCCAAGTGCTTCACACACTTCAGAAATGCCGGATGTATTTCCTGCATAGGTATCCTGCATCAGGGCATCGGATTCAAACAGATACACAACACTATCGCCCTTGCACAAGTGCACTTTTTTCGGGACTGCTTCGGATACATCAAAACCAGCCAGTGAACATCTTGAATACTGTGCCGTTCTGCTTCTGCCAAATGACAATTTTCCGTCAAGCAGCAATTCAGCGATCACCTTGATATATGCCCCTTTTCCTGTGATCGTTCCCATAAAATACTGTCCTTTCTGAAGGCAGTTCTGCACATACAAGCCGCCGTCAGGATTACGCAGATGATTATGGTATACTCTCTCTGTCAAAGGTTTTTTCACTTTCATTTCAGCATTGATATAACCTTTTTTCAGCGGTTTTGCAATTCCTGATTGCTCTTCGTTAACTGTCCGGTCAATAATGCAATCGCTCTGCTTTGTTTTTCCAAATATCTGTGAAACCGGTAAATAAGTCCGGAATTTATCATCTGTAATGTAGAGATTGGAAAACCTGACATTGCCGCTCAGAAACAGCATATCGAAAGCATCATCAGCATCATGTGATTTCAAATATTTTCCAGCCAGTGCACCAACAACTGCCTGTCCGCTGATGAAATCACTTGACTGATCCGCCGCCTGTGCAGGAAGCATCAGGCTTTCATCAAGATGCACAGCATACGTCATTACATAATCCTTGTCATCGCTGATCTCCGCCGGCAGTTTGAATTCGCATGTATCAGTTTTTTTATCTGCCAATGTGCATTTTACACATCCAAAGCCACGGTTTCTTTTATAACCGATATGACGGAGTGCTTTACAGATTCGTTCAAAGTGCTCAGCATAGGCATCATCAATTTCTGCGTCTGCACAGAACACAAGATTTTGTTCCGGATCCCATGCTTTGCTTCTGGAAACACATCTCAAAAAACGCAGTGTGTTTTCTTTCGCAGCACCGGAAGATTCGACAGCAGTAGACGCAATTGTATCTGTAAAAAGTTCTGTGACTCTGCTTGCTGTCAGTCCAGTTTCGGCACACATTTTGCTGAAGGACGCATATTCCTCGATATTAGCATTTTCCAGCTTCAGTGCTCCGGAGGAAATATCTCCGGGAATACCAAAGATCCGGTCGATGATCTCGCTTTCTTCTCCATAGATGTAAACTGCGGCATCCCTCAGACAGCCTTTCAGTCTTCTTGCAGGAATATAGGGAATGCCGAACTGATCTGTCACAATGTCGGTATCAATCGCTGCGGCATATCCATCACCGCTTGCGGCACAAAGATTGGACCGCAGCTCAATTCTGATCTCACGCATCACGCTCACCTCCAAACCATAAATCATATACCACGGAAATATCATAGATCATTTTTCTGAGCTTTTCTTCCTCTTTCTGGTATTCATCCACAAGAGCATTGAAGCCCTCATAATTTCTTGAACGGATTCTCTGCACCTCAAATCTGTAGAACGATTCACCCTTTACGATCGAATCGCCAAGATCTTTTACATTGCTTCTGCCGATCGCACGAAGTACATGACCGATGCGGATCAATTCATTGAAATCCGTCATACTGTAGGGTCTGAGTGTGTATTCCGCTTCCTGTTCTTCACGGATGATATCCAGCTCGTTGGTGATTCCGGAATGGCAGAAATGAAAATCAACATAGTTGCCATTGTTCTCAGGCTTGTGCGATTCTTTTTTGCCCATCTCACAGCAGCTCTCAGCAATCTCATACACATCTGCAAACGGAGCGTGACTGTGGAACAGTGCAATGCCGGCACATGAAGTATTGGGAATCCCCTCTGAAAGCTCCGGCGTTTTTTCAAGTGCATCAAAATAGGCTTTTACAATATCCATTGCATCGGAGCCACGGCAAATGATCGTGATTTCATCACCACCGCCAACAATGAGCCTGTACTTATGGGCTTTATGCGGAGATGCTTTGATGATATCTGCATCGGCTTCATTCTTCGCACGAAGACATTCTTCAATTGCCGCAATGGGACGATTTACATAATACTCATTTGTATTGCGTGAGAAATTCCGCAATGCCATAACACAGCCGGAATAATCATTTTTGCCCTCAGTACATCTTTTGATCTTATTTCCCATGTCATTTCCATCAATGTAGATGACTGCAAGAATGCTGTTCTCTCCCTTTTCTTCAACCAGCTGATCGAGATGTTCTGTTCCCAGTTCATCCCCCTGCGAAAACAGCTTGTCATAAGCTTTCTGCTTCAGACGTGCTTCAGTGGTCTGCTTTGCTCCCTTTCTGTCAGTCGCTGACAAAGGCATGTAAGACATTCTGTCCGTCTGGGTGAAAGGCAGTACATTACAAAACGCAGAATTTGTACCTCTGTTTTTGGAGCATTCTTTCTTTTTGTACAGCTCCTCCCTATCCCTATTAAAGTCATCAGAAGTTTTGACAGAAGCAGTTATGATACTGATCGAATAGGAGCGTTCCAGAAGGATGCGTGAAAATGCTCTGTTTGCACTGCGGTAGGTGTCCTCATCTTTGAAAAGCATATAGAGATTTCCACCGCCTTCATAGATAACCGCCCCATCCATACCGGATTCCATAAACTTTTCCTTTCCGAATGGCTTATTCTGTTCAGCATCTTCTTTCCAGCTCTGGTCAATTTTCAGACCAGTTTCATTCAAAAGGATGCTGTACACATCTGCCAAAAGCCTGGATGCACCGGCGATCTCACGAATCTTGTTCGTTCGATAAATATATTCCTGCTTGCTCCGACAGTCATAGATTGCTGTAATCATGGTGTTTCTCTCCTCCTTTACCATTTCTCTGATTATTCTGTGAACAATGCTGTTCCGTAGTAAAGCGTAAACGCATACTCAAATTATACCATATTTCATCTTATTTTTCAATCGTTTTTCGACGATTTTTACAATTTATTTTCACTTTATTGCATTCTTGCAGTATTTTCTGACAGAACTGCTTTGTTCTATTATATTATCGTCGGTTTATTGCAGAATGTAAGGATCATTCTCAATTATTTGCAAAGAAAAAACAGTATGCCCTGTGACATACTGTTTTTTTGTGTTTCAATACCCATATAGCGAGCAAGTTGCGACACCAAGCGTGTGATCGAGGAAACACAGAGAAGCATGTTTCAATACCCATATAGCGAGCAAGTTGCGACTGTCGGCAGGTCTGACATTCTTTATATCCACGCCAGTTTCAATACCCATATAGCGAGCAAGTTGCGACAATCCCGCACATATGATTTCTCCTCCCGACTATAGTTTCAATACCCATATAGCGAGCAGGTTGCGACCACAATGTTTGCAGTATACGACGACGAAACTCTGTTTCAATACCCATATAGCGAGCAAGTTGCGACTCCCGATAATAACAACAAAATCGCTGTATTTTCTGGTTTCAATACCCATATAGCGAGCAAGTTGCGACGGTTGAAAACTGGAAAAAAGAAATCTACATGAAGTTTCAATACCCATATAGCGAGCAAGTTGCGACGTCGATCGAAAACACAATGCCGTTGCCGTAAAAGTTTCAATACCCATATAGCGAGCAAGTTGCGACCTCGGATTTTCCACCGAGAACCCCTCCAGTTCAGTTTCAATACCCATATAGCGAGCAGGTTGCGAACGAATCTTCGTCTGTTTTCATTATACCACATTCTTTTTCAAATTGCAAGTGTTTTTTAGGAGTTTTTGGCTTATTTCCAACAAACCATCGTAACCGCCCCCCACCCCAGCCCCTCAACAACAAAAACGAGCCGAGGAAGCAGCCTCGGCTCAAAAGTTATTATGTTGAAACGCAAACTGTATGCGGCTGTACATTACTGTGTAACGATTATTGCATTTCGGGAATCGGAATGGGCTTGAACTTCTCCATATGCGTCCCTCGCTTTCGTGTTACTGCTTTTATTATACCATATCCGAGGACGGAATGCAACTGTACATTCTGTTTTTATTCATCTTTGCAGGAGATAATCCCCAGCACATCATCCCCTACCGCTTCCTCACCCCACGCATCCTGCCGTAAAGCACTTCCCTGTCACCCTCCGCACAATGCACCTGTTCCAATATCATGCCGATCGTGTCCTGTGCGGTATATTCGTAGCTTGTGAGGATCGCCGTCCACGGTAAACCGGCTTCCGTGAAAAATTGGTGCAGTACCGCTTTCAGCTCGTCATGCTCCATGAGCACCTTGACAGAGGTATTTGCACCATAGGAATACGGGGATTCCACATCGCCATATACCGTGCAGCTCGCCTGCAAATCACGGGAAGAAAGACCTGCTTCGATTTCGTAGAAGCCCTCCTCCATCGTCCAGCAATGCAGATTCGCGTCATAGCTCTCAAAATCATGACGGTGCAAAATAAAGGAAACCGTCTTTCTTTCGTTCGGCTCAAGGTGAATTTTTTGGAACGCTTTCAGCTCACGGACGGGCTTTGTCAGCGTGCTTTCTACGTCGGAAACATAGATCTGAATGACCGTCTTTCCTGCACGCCCGCCCTTGTTGACTATCTCTGCACTGACCATGACAGAAGCGGTAAAGGTGTCCGTTTCTGCCGTCAGTTGTTCGATCACAAAATCCGTGTAGGAAAGCCCATGCCCGAACGGAAACAAAGGCTCGATCTTCCTTGCGTCATACCAGCGGTAGCCCACGAAAATCCCCTCGCCGTAATGCACCTGCATCCCGTCACCGGGGAAATTCAGATAGGTCGGCATATCCTCGATACGTTTCGGGAATGTCAGCGGCAGCTTGCCCGAGGGATTGACCGTTCCGCAAAGGCAGTCAGCAAGTGCATTTGCCCCCTGCATTCCGGGGAGAAACACACAGAATATGCCGTCAAAGCGTTCCTCCCAGCCATCCAGTGCAACGGGTGCACTGATATTCAGCACAAGAATTTTCCTCATGCTGCAGCGGTCCGCTTCGGCAAGCAGCGTTTCCCACTCCTCCACGATCTGTGCAGGAACGGAAATATCTTTCCGGTCGTTCCCCTCCCTGCCTGCAAGACTGTAAACGTAAACCAGCGTGTCTGAAGCATCCGCAATTGTACGCAGTGAAACACCGCTGAAACGTTCGGAAAGAGCATGATAAAATGAAACATTGCGGTTTGTGTGGATGCCCGCACTTCCCTCGCCGCAGGTCAGCAGATATTCAGCATATTCGCCGTACAGTGCGATGTTTGCGGTCGATGGGAGGGGCAGAGCGTCTGCATTTTTCAGCAGAACGATCCCCTCTGCCGCCGCATTGTATGCCGCCCTGTCAGTGTCTTCCAGCGAGATCTCACCCTCGGCAGGCTTTGCATATTTCCTTGCAAGCTCTGCAATGCGGTTTGCGGAAATGTGCAGTGCTTCGGGCGAAAGTGTACCGTCCTGCAATGCGGCAGTCAGTGCGTCGGGAGCGATCGGACCGGGCATGGCAAGGTCATTGCCCGCATTCAAAGCGGCTTCAGGATGATACACAGCATTCCAGTCCGACATGACCACACCCGCAAAACCCCACTCCTCACGGAGCACATCATGGAGCATGGCACGGTTTTCCGTACAGGGAACACCGTTGATCTGATTGTACGCACTCATCACTGTTGCAACGCCAGATTCAACGCAAGCCTTGAACGCAGGGAAATACAGCTCATGGAGTGCACGTTCGGGGATATGCTCGTTGAGATTCATGCGGTTGGTTTCCTGATGATTTGCGGCAAAATGCTTGACATTTGCGGCAACGCCCTCCGCCTGCAAGCCTTTGACAAGGGGTGGGGCAAGAGCGGATACAAGGCAGGGATCTTCGGAATATCCCTCGAAAAGCCGCCCGTTCCGGATGTCACGGTGGAGATTGACATTCGGCGTTCCAAGCAGGATGTGGATGCCATAGGAGCGAGCCTCTTTGCCGAGGGCAGTTCCCGTATCGTAAATCACTTCGGGATTCCACGATGCACCGAGCATCATTCCCGGCGGATAACAGCCGGGCGGTTTCAGCTTCGGGTTACGCTCATGAAGCTTCTGCACAATGAAATCGTACAGCTTTTTCGAGCTTTCATCGGGCAGTTTTTCGGGCGTGTAGAAGTATTCCAGCACATTCCGCAGGTCACTTCCGCCGATGCCGTCAAGACCGCTGCTGCTCAAAAAATCACCGAAAAGCTGTTCAAAATTGATGCCCGTGCCGCCGTCAAGAAGCTGTAATCTCGGTATCTCCTTTTCGGGGATTTCGGCTGTGCCGAAGAAGGACGCACCGTTCACAAGGCGGATCTGCTCCTCGGTCGTGAGATGAGTTTCAGGCATGGTGTTTGCTCCTTTCGAATTTGTGAGGGGATGATAATAGCTTTGGTGTGTACATATTGATTATACCACTTCTCTACAAAAAGTGCAAATGGTTTTGGGGTGTATTGTTGATTTTAACATTTGTACCGTTTGGAGTTTGCTAAAAGCTTACACCTCATAGAGTTTTAACAAAAACGAAAGTAAATATTTGAAAAATATGTAAAAACAGTTACAATTGTTATGGAAAAATGGTATAATAGTTAGTCTCTCCTCAACCCATAAACATTCATCGAGATATCGACAAAAGTGTCCTAATGTGATATAATAGAAGTGCAAGGAAAAGTACGAAAAGCGATGAAAAAGCTTGCACTTTGGAGGATGTCATGTATAGATTTGAGGAAAAGCAGTTGTCATTTACAGATTTTAATCAGCCGCAGGGGCTGCAGATGAATCCAGAAAACAGATGGATCAAGAAGGCAGAAATGATCCCCTGGGATACAATAGAAAAAGAATATGCAAAACTGTTCCCGAGCAGGACAGGTATGCCGGCAAAGCCTCTGCGTATGGCACTCGGCTCGCTGCTGATCCAGAAACAATACCACTATCCGGACGAGGAACTGGTTGAGCAGATTAGAGAAAACCCGTACTATCAGTATTTCATAGGTATGCCCGGATACGAAGACAAGATCCCGTTTGTACCGTCACTTCTCGTTGAGTTCAGAAAGCGTCTTTCTGAAGATGTGCTGAATGAGATCAACGAAATGA
>CALGTT010000481.1 GCA_937901485.1 uncultured Ruminococcus sp. | reverse complement strand
TACAATGACCGGTTTTCTCCGGTTCAGCTCCTCCAAAAGTGACACCACCTCAGGCTCTCTTGCAACACCTATGAGTGTGGTTTTGCCCTTTGCTTTCACTGCAGCGGAAATCAAATTTTCAGTTGCTCCAACACTTGGATATCGAAGCACTATTTCTGCGCCGTGAAGTCTATCCGCCGAGCACTCTACTCCGTCATCTAAAAGGCGGATTTTTGCACCTCACAGACGAGGGGTTTTATCTGTCAAACACTATAATTTCGGATATTACGGCAAAGGAATGTTAATACTATGACCTACACTTACAGAACAAAAGGCGTCTGCTCAAGGGCGATCTACATTGAGCTTGACGATGACAATACCATAAGAGAATGCCAGTTTGAGGGCGGCTGCAGCGGCAACACACAGGGTATTTGCAGTCTTGTGAAGGGAATGCCCGTGGAGGAGGTCATCGACCGTCTGGAGGGGCTTGACTGCAACGGCAGAGGAACGTCCTGTCCCGACCAACTGGCAAAGGCACTGAAAGCGTGTCTGGCACAATGTTCGTGATCGAGCCGCTCTGGGCAAGGGTGCTGGGAACGATGGTTTTCATCGTACTGCTGGCGTTTTTCATCACCCCCTTCCTTCTGGGCATTAAAAATCTGGGCAATATCGCGGGAACGCTGCTGAGTATTCTGGGACTGCTGTTTTTTGCGGCAAATCCCATGATTTCGCGCGTTCTGCAAAAAATCTGGGATCACAGCATCGGGCATGTGGTGCTCTGCGTGCTCATTGGTCTGCTCTGCATTTCGGGCGTTGCGGCGGTCATCATCAGCGGCTTCATGCTCCATGCGGCGAATGACGCGCCGAAGGAGGAAAACGTGGTCGTGGTGCTTGGCTGCAAGGTGCGCAACGGCGTGCCGAGTCTGATGCTCAAGCATCGGCTGGATGCGGCGTATGACTACCTGACGGAGCATCCGGATGTGCCGGTGATCGTCTGCGGCGGACAGGGACCGGACGAGTCGATCTCCGAGGCGCAGTGCATGTACGAATATCTGACGAAAAAGGGCATTGCGGCGGAGCGCATCACGCAGGAGGACAGGTCGACTTCGACCATCGAAAATCTGCGGAACGCGCAGGAGATCCTGAACGAAAATGACTGGGGAAACCGCATCACGATCGTGACGGACGGCTACCACCAGCTCCGCGCCTCGATGATCGCGGACGACCTGAAGCTTGAAACCGACCATGTTTCCGCGTACACCTCATGGTATCTCGTTCCCACCTACTGGGTGCGTGAGTGGATGGGGGTATGTTATCAGCTGGTGTTCGGGTAATACTTCCATGCGGAACAGTATTGCGAGGAGGAATTATGAGAATCCTTGTGCTTGCTGACGAAGAAAGCAAATATCTGTGGGATTACTACGAACAGGGCAGACTTGACGACATTGATCTGATCCTGTCAGCGGGCGACCTCAAAGCAGAGTACCTTTCCTTTCTGGTGACCTTCGCCAAGTGTCCCCTGCTGTATGTGCATGGCAACCATGATACAAGATATGCGGAATCACCGCCGGAGGGATGCATCTGCATTGATGACTCCCTGTTTGTATACAAGGGCGTGCGCATTCTTGGTCTTGGCGGTTCGATGCGCTACAACGCAGGGAAATTCCAGTATACTGAAAAGCAGATGCACAATCGCATCCGCCGCCGCACACTGGATCTGCTGCGATACCGCGGCTTTGACATCCTGCTGACACATGCACCGATGGCAGGCTTTCATGACATGGAAGACCTGCCGCATCGGGGATTTGCGTGTTTCCGCAGGCTTCTGGAGAAATACAAGCCTAAATTTTTTGTGCATGGGCATGTACATCTGAACTACGGGCGTTTTCCGAGAAAGGATACATTCGGGGAAACAACGGTCATCAATGCGTATGAAAAATACCTGATCCAGACGGATGAGCTTTAAGCTCTGTGCGGCAGTTCACACAGAAATACAAAAGAATCCCCTTTCATCGGCATATTCCGGTGAAAGGGGAATTATTATGCATAAAAGTCCGTCAGATCCGGACGTGCGGAAAGCGGTTACGCCTGTGCCATCAGCTGGCTCATGTCATACATGCCGGCATCCTGTTTTGCAAGGAATACCGCCGCATTCACCGCACCCACTGCAAAGACCTCCTTGGAAGCCGCGGAATGGGAAAGGGTGATCACCTCGTCATGACCTGCAAAGATAATGTCATGCTCGCCGACGATCGTGCCGCCGCGGATGGCGTGCATACCGATCTCCTTCGGCTCACGCTTCTGACGCTTGGAGTGGCGGTCGTACACATAATGGTACTCGCTGTTCAGCTCCTCATTGATGGCATCCGCCAGCATGATCGCTGTGCCGCTGGGCGCGTCGATCTTCTGGTTGTGGTGCTTCTCGACGATCTCAATGTCAAACTGTCCGCCGAGGATGGACACTGCTTTCTTGGCAAGCTGCACGAGCAGGTTGATGCCGAGGGACATATTGAATGAGAAAAAGACCGGAATGACATTGGCAGCCTTCTTGATTTTTGCAATCTGCTCCTCGTTATAGCCCGTTGTGGCAAAGACACATGCCACGCCGTTGACCATGCAGTAGTCGAGCAAAGCATCCAGAACGGCAGGATTGGAGAAATCAATAATGACATCGGGCTTTTCCGTTACCTCGGAAAAATTGCTGTAAATCGGGAAATCTGCATACTGTGCTGTGTTCAGGTCAACGCCTGCGCAGACATTGCAGTCCTCGCGTCCAGCAACTGTTGCAGCCACCACGCGTCCCATCTTGCCATTTGCACCACTGATGAGAATCTTTGTCTGATCCATTGCTTTCGTCCTCCCGTGTGTCTTAGTCAACCAGACCGAGTGCCTGCATGGATGCACGGAGCTTTGCTGCATTGGCTTCGCTCATGTCCACCAGCGGCATACGCAGAGAGCCGGAGGGCATACCCATCATGTTCATCGCTGCCTTGCAGGGGATGGGGTTTACCTCAATGAACAGGTTGTTGATGAGTTCCAGATACTTCAGCTGCATCTCGATCGCCGGTGCAAAGTTGTTGTCCAGACAGAGCTGGCACAGCTCGTGCGTTTCCTTCGGCATGATGTTGGAGAGCACGGAAATGACACCCTTTGCGCCGAGAGCCATCATCGGAACGATGATGTCATCGTTGCCGCTGTAGATGTCCATCTTGTCGCCCACAGCCGCTGCCACCTGTGCGGTGTAGCTGATGTTGCCGGAGGCTTCCTTGACAGCGACGATGTTCTTATGTTCCGCCAGCACCTTCAGGGTATCCACGGTGATCGCCATGCCGGTTCTGCCGGGGATGTTATAGAGGATGATCGGGATGTTCACGCTGTCCGCGATCATGGTGTAGTGCCTGATCAGACCTGCCTGTGTGGTCTTGTTGTAGTAGGGCGTTACGAGCAGCAGACCGTCCGCGCCGAGCTTTTCAGCCTCCTGCGACAGCTCGATGGCAGTCTTGGTGTCGTTGCTGCCTGTGCCGGCAATGACCGGAACGCGCTTGTTGGTGCGCTCCACAGCGTAGCGGATGCATTCAAGGTGCTCTGCTTCCGTCATGGTGGACGCTTCGCCCGTTGTACCGCAGATGATAATGGCATCCGTGCCGTTTTCGATCTGGTAATCAATATTGGTGCCCAGTCCCTCAAAATTGATGGAACCGTCCGGATTGAAAGGTGTAATGATCGCTACACCGGCACCGGTGAAAATTGTGTTCTTCATAAAAGTACCTCCATAGAACGATAAAAGACATTATCGCTTCATAGTGTTACCCCTCATTCTGGTAAGAGCGCGGAATAGACACAGCTTTTACAGCTTCAGCCTTTTCTTCAAACTGCATGTTTTCAGAATACAAATAATCGCTGATGTTTCCATTTGTATCGTAGCCAACATACTTGAGCAGAACGCCGGTATTCGTATCGACAAAGAATTCAAAAGATGCCACATTCCGTTTTTTACCATACTCTGCACCAGTCACGCCTGTGATATGGTAGCAGGTTCTGCCATTGAGCTTCTCAACGCCCTTGATCTCCCAGAGGTCGGTATCTGTCAGATAGCCGAACGTCATTTCCTGAGGGAAAAGACAGATGCTGGCGGACGGAATATTGGTCGGATTTGCACGGTAGGAATACGCCGGAAATCCGTCATCCATGGGAAAATGCCGTTCTTCATCCGAAACCGGTCCCGCCTGTTCAAGCGTTGTGATATTATAGCTTTGCTCCTGTCTGTAAGCACTTCGGCTATGATCGACATAATATAACTGTTCCCCCGTACAGGAAGTTTCCACATCACGCAGTACCGCTGCCTCCGCTGACTTCATCTGTTCAGCACATTCAGCCGCACTGGCTGCCGCCGGCTGATTACAATCATATTGTATTTCATGAGCATAGGCAGCAGTATCGGAAAGCGCGCACTGGAATGTCACAGCTTCATAGAAATCAATGTTTCCATAGTTTTAATTTAATT
>CALGTT010000480.1 GCA_937901485.1 uncultured Ruminococcus sp. | reverse complement strand
AGGCTTTGGGGTGCTAACCCCAGAAAAAGACTTTTTCTACAAGCTGAGGCTGCTGTACGCAATATACAGCAGCCTTTACCTGATTCTCTGTATGATCCCCTGTGCACACAGCCCCGTCACACATCCGGCGATACAGCCGGACACGAGCAGGATGGGATAATAGGCGATGACCGAAGCCGTCCGCAGGAGGAGCATTGCCGCGAGGAGCTGTCCGGTATTGTGGAGCACTGCCCCGAAGATGCTCGAAAGCCAGAGGTATTTCTGCGGGATCACGCGCCGCAGGAGGAGCATTCCGCACAGGCAGAACGCCGCGCCGGTGATGCTGTACAGAAGCGCGGAGGGATTGCCGCTGAACATCGCGCCCAGCAGCAGACGCACAAGCACGAGCAGAGCCGTTTCCCATGCGCGGAAACGGTAGACCGCATAGACGGTCACGATATTCGCAAGCCCCAGCTTGACACCGGGGATGGGCACAAGCTCCGGAAACCGCAGTTCGATGACGAACAGGATCAGGGACATGGCAGTCAGGAGAGAGAGCTGTGTCAGACGTTTCAGGTTCATACTTCCTCCTTATGCAAAGCGGATCACCACACGATGCGGCAGGCACACGATCGGCAGGCTTTCTGAGGAAAGTACGCCCTGCTTTACACAGGTCTGGTCGGGGCACTGTGCCGCCGACATGCGGATCGTGCCGTTTTCGATCATGACGGTGTTCGTTCTGCCCTCCGGCGAGGTGATGACGATCTCCCTATCCTGCGCCGTTTCGAGGTTGATCGTGTACAGCACCCTGCCGTCCTGCACGATCTCCACGGTGCGGCTCTTTGCCGGACGCAGAACGAAGATCGTGCCGAGAATGCCAGCCAGCAGGAGCAGTGCCGCGGTGAGCAGGAGAATTTTGACGGGCTTAGTCATGCGCGATCACCTCCGCATCCGTACCGTCGGGGAGCGTGAGCATCCCACACAGCCCCTCGGTATAGGAAAGCTCCCCGTCCTGTGTGACGAGGATCATTTCAAAATCGCCGTATTCCTGCCAGAATTGTGCGGCATCCTCTTTGCCGAGGACAAACAGCGCGGTCGAGAGCGCGTCACAGCGCAGACCGCTTTCCCCGATGACCGTCACGGAAACCAGTCCGTTGTCCGCGGGGAAACCGTTCGAAGGATCGAGGATGTGGTGGTAGGAATTGCCGTTTTCGTCCGTGAAATACCGCTCATAGCTGCCGGAGGTGATGACTGCTTCATCCGCGATCTCCACGGTGCACAGCTGTGCCGCCGGATCAAAGGGGCTTTGCACAGCAACCGTCCAGCGCGAGCCGTCGGGCTTTGTGCCCAGTGCCTGTACATTGCCGCCAAGACTGACAAGTGCCGAGGTCACGCCGTTTTCACGCAGAAGCTCCAGCACGCAGTCGCCGGTATAGCCCTTGGCAAGTGCGCCGAGGTCGAGCTGCATTCCGGCGGGGAGCTGCACGGTGTTGCCGTCAAGCGTGATGCGCCGGAAATCCACAAGCTCCAGTGCGTCCGCGAGCGTCTGCGCATCGGGGATCTGCTGGGCATCCTGTGTAAAGCCCCAAGCCGAAAGCACGGGATACAGGGAAATGTCCAGTGCACCGCCCGTCTGTGCGCCGATCTCCTGCGCGGCGGTGAGGATGTGCGCGGTATCCGGCGACACGGTGACGGGCTTGCCGTCCGCGTGGTTGATTTCCCAGATATCGCTGGTTTCGTCCGTGACGGAAAGCGTCTGCTCCAGTGCGGCAATGCGCTGTGCACAGAGTCCGAGTGCGGCATCGGCATTGCCGCCGTGCGCGGTCAGGTGCATGTAGGTATCCATTGCGAACAGATCGCGCGAAGCCGTTTGCGGCGCACAGGCGCAGAGAAGGGGGAGAATGCACAGGATGTGCAGGAAAATTGCGGTTTTTTGTTTCTTCATGGGATGGTCCTTTTTGGGAAAATCCGCTTGACAATGCAGGCGGAATGGTGTATAATGATAGTAAGGAGAGCATACCGATAGACGGTCGCTCCCAAAACAAGTTGTTAAGGTATAACCGCTTAGCTTTGGAGAGTCAGGCGGTTATTTCCTTTTATCATTATTATGAAAGATAACATACAGTAATGAAGCAAATGTGAGCAGAAACATTCCGATCTCCATCAGCTCAGATAATGTGATGTAGTGTTCCATATTATGTACACCCCCATTTCTGGGAGCAGGATTGACCGCCTACCGCAATGGTATGCTCTGTTTTTATTATACATCACTGCATACATTTTGTCAAGAAATCCGTGATATTCCGCATCACTGCCCAAGTCCTCGTACTTTGGCAGTATTTTTTATTTTGGTGTTTACAAATCCCAAAATCTGTGCTATAATAGAGGTAACGCCGTTCTGATCGGCGAGACTTCAAAAGGAGGAATATTCCCATGAAACCGTTTTATATCACCACCCCGATTTATTACCCGTCCGGTAATCCCCATATCGGACATTGCTATACAACCGTTGCGTGTGATTCCATCGCACGCTATCGCCGAATGCAGGGCTATGATGTCATGTTCCTCACCGGTACGGACGAGCACGGTCTGAAGATCGAGCAGAAAGCCGCAGAAGCCGGTGTCACCCCCAAGGAGTATGTGGACAAGATCGTTGAGATCTTCAAGAATCTCTGGGAATACATGAACATCAGCTACGACCGCTATATCCGTACCACCGATGATTATCATGTGGAATCCGTACAGAAGATCTTCAAGGCTCTCTATGACAAGGGCTATATCTACAAGGGCAAGTACACCGGCAAGTACTGCACACCCTGTGAAAGCTTCTGGACATCCTCCCAGCTCAAGGACGGCAAATGCCCCGACTGCGGACGTGATGTTGTTGATGCCGAGGAGGAGGCATATTTCTTCAAAATGTCCCCCTTTGCTGACCGTCTGGAGAAGCTTCTGACCGAAACCGACTACCTCCAGCCGAAGACCCGTGCAACGGAGCTGGTCAACAACTTCATCAAGCCCGGTCTGGAAGATCTCTGCGTATCCAGAACGACTTTCAAGTGGGGCGTTCCGGTGTCCTTTGATGACAAGCATGTTGTGTATGTCTGGGTGGATGCCCTTTCCAACTATATCACCGCCCTCGGCTACGAGAACGGCGCATATGATGATTTCGCGAAATACTGGCCGGCGAATACCCACATGGTAGCCAAGGATATTATGCGTTTCCATGCCATTATCTGGCCTGCGATCTTGATGGCACTTGATCTGCCCCTGCCGGAGCACCTTGCTGTGCATGGCTGGATCACATTCAACGGACAGAAGATGTCCAAGTCCATCGGCAACGTGGTCGATCCGTTCATCCTCGGTCAGCGTTACAGCCCCGATGCGATCCGTTATCATATCCTGCGTGAAATGGCTCTCGGTGCAGACAGCGATTTCTCCAACGAGATCCTGATCAACCGCATCAACACCGACCTCGCCAATGGCTTTGGCAATCTGGTATCCAGAACGGTGGCAATGGCGGACAAGTATTTCGGCGGCACGATCCCGACCGAGCGCGAATCCGCACCGCTCGATGACGAGCTGAAGGAGCTTGCGGTTTCCATCCGTGAAAAGGTGGACGGTTATATCGACAAGACACAGATCAAGCAGGCACTGGAAACCATCTTCACGCTGGTGGACAGAGCCAACAAGTATATTGACGAGACAGAGCCGTGGAAGCTCGGCAAGGATGACAGCCAGAAGGCAAGACTTGCAGAGGTGCTGTACAATCTGCTGGACACCATCCGCATCATTTCTACACTGCTCAGCCCCTACATGCCCACGACCATGCCCAAGGTATGGGAGCAGATCGGCGCAAAGGCAGAGGATGTGACCTATGAGAATGCCGCAAAGTTCGGCGTTCTGCCGCAGAATGTGACGGTATGCAAGGGTGAGATCCTGTTCCCCCGTATTGATGTGGACAAGGAGATCGAGGAGCTGAACCAGATCATCCGCAATTCCCTGCCTGCACAGGAAGCGGAAGAACCGGAGTTCACACCGGAAGCACAGGGCGAGCAAATCGAATTTGATGATTTCATGAAGGTTGACCTGCGTGTTGCAAAGGTACTGGAATGTGAGAAGGTGAAGAAATCCAAGAAGCTGCTGCGCTTACAGCTGGATGACGGTATGGGCGGCAGACAGGTGGTATCCGGCATTGCACAGTGGTATGCGCCGGAGGATCTGATTGGCAAAAAGGTTGTAATCGTGGCAAACCTCAAGCCTGTAAAGCTCTGCGGCGAGGAAAGCTGCGGTATGATTTGCGCAGCGGATATGCCCGATGGCAGTGCACAGGTGATGTTTGCAGATGAAAGCTTCCCCTGTGGAGCGAAGCTGAGATAAAGGAAATTCCCGATTTTTAGGTGAATCATAATCAAAAACCCGTGAAGGAACTCTTCACGGGTTTCTGTCTGTCGAAAAACTATCCTCTTATGCCGGAGGCAATGGAAAAGTTTTTGGTCGAGCTTTTT
>CALGTT010000479.1 GCA_937901485.1 uncultured Ruminococcus sp. | reverse complement strand
CTGCCCCTATGGTGTCCCCTTTGCATTTCTGCGGTAAGTGATCAGACATAGTATGGCAGGTAGAAGAACACAGGATTATAAAGCTGCTGAAAATTGTTAATCCTGTTTCCTCTCCAATCTCCCATTCCTCCGCATATCCGCATACACCATGATCGCCGCCGCCGGAATCAGAGCCGCGGCATTCACCCAGATAGCAAATTCTCCGATCCATCCGCAGAGCAGACTGCCTGCGAGCGCACCGCTTACAAAGCACAGCAGGTGCCGCACGAAAAACCACGCCTTGCGGCTGGCATCGGGATCGGTTTTGTGCGCGGCATGGTAAAAATTGATCACCGCCTGCCGGAGATTGTTCGTGCAGAACGTCGTTGCCATCGGGATGCCGTGTGCCTTCTTGAACGTGTTGTACTGCATCGCACACAGGAACGACACCACGACTGTAGAAATATCCGAAGGCAGTGAGGAAGGAAGAAAGCCGACAAGGAAGAACACCAGTATTTCCTCCAGTACAAAAAACGTTGACCACCGTATGCCGTGCCGCATCCGGTCGGGCATGTGCAGTGTCAGCCAGATGCCCAGAATATAGGACAGGATCGGTATGATGCAGTGCAGAGCATACAGCCAGTTTCTCTGTGCCAGCGCGATTCCGAGCAATGCAAGATTTCCCGTCTGCGCATTGGCAAAGACACCGCCCTTGAGCAGATAGGTGTAAGCCTCCAGAAAACCGCCCGTGCACATCATCATCCCCGTCACATAAAAAGATTCCGCCGGATTCATCCGAAGCTTGAAACGTTCCGTCAAGGTGCAAGCCCCACTCTCTGTAAAAGCACCGCATCCGTGGAAAATCTGCCGCGAAGCGTCTGTGTACGCGTGACAGCAGGGGTATTCTTGATGCCCCGCGCCGTCATACAGCTGTGCTTTCCCTCAATGAACACTGCCACATCCTCACAGCTCGCCGCAAGCTGCATGATCTCCGCAATATCGCTGCCGATTCTCTCCTGCAATTGCAGACGCTTTGCCGCCATTTCCGCGATCCGCGCCATCTTGCTCAGACCGATCACCTTGCCGTTCGGAATGTACGCGATCGTCACTTTCATATCATACATCAGTGCCATGTGATGCTCGCAGAAGCTGAACACCTCAATGTCACGCATCACCACCAGATCCTGCTCTGAACCGGCAGCCTGTGTGAAGGTCTTGCCGAACATCTCCGCGATCTCCGCATTGGAGTAGCTGCACCCCTCCAGCATTTCCGCATACATCCTTGCCGTGCGTTCGGGGGTTTCCAGAAGTCCCTCACGTTCGGGATCTTCGCCCAGAGCTTCCAGAATGCCGCGGATATGGAATGCTAATTTTCCCTGATCGATCGCCATAATTACACACCCCTTTCTTCCGGATGCCAGATGAATTTGTGGAGCTGCAATTGCAGCCGCGCGCCGTTCATGCAGTGTTCCTGCATGAACGAAACGATCTCTTTCGGATCAATGTTCCCGAACACGGGGCTGAAGAACACACGGCAGCGTTCCGTGAGATGGTGCGCGTCAATGACTTCTTTCGCGCGTTCAAGATCCCGCATACTGCCGACCACGAACTTCACGCAGTCGTCCTTGGTCAGGTAGAGATAATTTTTCGTAAGCATGAAGTCCTCCATGCCGCTGGAGGGGCATTTGTAGTCGAGCGTGAACGACGGACGCTCTGCAATTTTTGCAAGCTCCGCAATCGGCATACTGCCGTTGGTTTCGATCTCCGTGCGCACACCGAGCGCGTGAAGTGCTTTGAGCAGCTCCGGCAGATCTTTCTGCAAAAGCGGCTCACCGCCCGTGAGCGTGACATTTTTCACGCCCGTTTCGCGGACATATTCGCAAAGCTCCTGCGTGGTATAGACGGTATAGGGCGCGTCCTGCGCATTTGCCCACGCAGTATCACAATAGCTGCAATGGAGATTGCAGCCGGTAAAGCGCAGGAAAACTGCCAGCTCTCCGGCGTGTGCCGCTTCGCCGTTGATGCTGACGAAGCGTTCCGCAATATGAAATTCTGCCATGCTCTCACTCCTCATAGCCCGCACAGTTTTCGGGCGTTTCGTAGACAAGCACCTGTCTGACCGGAAGCCCCTGTGCTTTGAGCGTGTCATAAAAATGCTTCGCCATGTTTTCCGCCGTCGGACGGAAGGGGACTGTGATCATGCGGAACTGCTCGTCCTGCAATGCCGCGATCGTCGCAGGCTTCAGCGTGTTTTCCTCGTAGATCAGCGCGTGATCCCAGTCATCCGCAAGTGCGCGGACTGCCTTTTTGAGGTCGCCGAAATCAATGACCATCCCGTCCTGCTGACCGCCCCTTTGCAGTGATTCCTTGGCGATGGTCACAGTCAGCGTCCAGCGGTGACCGTGGATGTTCGCGCATTTTCCGTCATAGCCATGCAGAAAATGCGCACTGTCAAATGCGGCGGATGTGGTTAATGTGTACATAAAAAGCCTCCCATTCTACACAAAAAAGCTGTGCCCCGACATGCAGAACACAGCACACGGTTTTCTTTTGAGACAGGTATCAGCCGTGAACTGTCTTTTCTGCTGGAATCATTATAGCATAGTTTCTCTGAAATGTCAATTGCTTTTCGCTGGATCTTTTTTCATCATGCAGCCCCGCATTTCCGAGCCGACGCTGAGTGAAAACAGCATCCTCTGCACTGCCAGATAGAGCAAGCCGCAAAGCACCGTATAAATGCACATCGGCACAATGCCCGAACGCGCCGGAATGCGCAGGAGCGTGAACAATGCGTTGAGCACCTCAATGGAAAGGACTGCCGAAAAGACCGGGATTCCCAGAAGCTTTTCCCACTGCGGACGCAGATCCGTTTTCCTGACGACCATCACGAGTCTTGCCAGATTGCCGCAGATGTTGCTTGCGTAGTACGAAATGACGATGCCGTAGAACCCGAACAGCGGAATGCACACGAGCACTGCCGAAATGCGGATGATATATTCCGCCAGATAATTGCACGAGGAAAACGCCTGCGCTCCCATCCCCTTGATGATGCTCTCCAGCACGATCTCCAGATAGATGAACGGCACAACGGGCGCAAGGAGCATGATCATTTTTCCGCCGATCTCACCGCCGCCCAGCAGTACCCCGATCTCCTGCCCGAACAGCAGCAGAATTGCCGTCACGAATACGGCAAATACAATGGTCTGCCGCACGACCTTTTCAGAAAGGCGCGTGATGCGGATCTTGTTGCAGGCTGCCGATTCCCGCGCCGTTTCCGTGACCAGAATGCCCGACAGGGAGCACAGGATCGTCGAGGGGAAGAACAGCGTCGGAATGATGATCGCCTCAAAGATGCCGAACTGACTCAGCGCGTCCCCCGTCGAATTGCCCGCCTGCTGTAAGGTGATGGGCACGAGCGCGTCATTGGCGGAGCTGAGGAGGGAGGTCAGTGCGCTGCCGAGCATTACGGGCACAGCAAGACGGATGTAGCAGGGGAGGGTAATGGATACATTCCCTGTTTTCTCGGCGCGGTGTCTGCGAAAGCTGCAAAGCAGATACACAAGCGTCACCAGCGAGCCGCCCACCGTGCAAAGAGCTGTCATGAAACAGATCGACGCGCTTGTCACGGGCGTGATCCACCAGACCGTCAGAGCCATGAGCGCACAGCGCACCAGAAACCCAATGGCATCGGATACCGCACAGATCCTTGCGTGACAGCAGGCATTGAAATAGCCGCGCATACAGGCGGTCACGGTCAGGAGAGGCAGGGATGCTGCCATTAAGCGGATGGGGGAGGCGAGTGCCTGCTCATGCAGGAATTTTTCGCTGAAAAACGGCGCAAACAGGATGATGACAAGAGCCGTCAGCAGACTCATGGCAAGACTCACGCACAGGCAGTAGGAGAGCACGCGCGAGGGATCGCGCGAGGGCTTTCCAAGCTCTTCGGAAATGAAGCGGCTTGCACAGAGAAATACATTGCCGCTTGCTGTGACGGATGCAAGGGAGAAGAACGAGCCGGTCAGCGACAGCACCCCGATCGCCTCCGTACCGAGCGCATCGGTCATGAACACATTCAGAAGCAGTGCCAATCCATCGAGCGTCATCTGTATGACCGTGAGCAGGATGGTGTCTTTCATGATATTTCTCTGCATAAGCGACCTCCGGATAAAAAATGGCAAAGGGTTGTACTGCATCGTATGCATTTGGGGAATGGATTATGCTCCCAAGCCATCCGGAAATTCCGCGGCTTTGAATTCCGGCACTTGATTTTTTCGAAAAAAACCCTCGCAGCTATTGACGGAAAGCGCATAATAATGTATAATAGAATAGTAGAATAATCTGCGGGAATCCTCCCGCCCGATCACTTACGGAGGTGCAATTTGGAAACTATGATCTCTGCATCCATCCTCAACGCAGATCTTCTGCATCTGGATGATGTGATTCAAAAACTCGAAACCGCCGGCGCAGACATGCTGCATTTTGATGTCATGGACGGTGTGTTTGTC
>CALGTT010000478.1 GCA_937901485.1 uncultured Ruminococcus sp. | reverse complement strand
CATTTGTGCAATCATTTAATAATAAAGAACTTCCGATTATTTTTGAGTTGAGAAAGCCGGACGGCTTTTATCACGGGTGGAGCGACAACTATATCGAAGTCCGGCAGGCCGCTGACAAAGTCCCGCTGAATGTCATTACAGAAACCCTCATCCGGCAGGAAAACCTGACCGGAATTCAAACAATTCTTGCATAACAACACAGGAAAAAACAGACAAAGCCATCATGATTGCTAAAAGACTTGCTAAGAATTTTTTTGCCATTTTTTTCTGATATGCCTGCTCTGCACGTTCCTCTGCCTGTGCAAGCAGTTCCTTGGATTCCTTGGAATTGCAGTAGAGTACATAATCCCTGCCCATACGCTTGACCTTTGAGCCGCAAACCAGCAGCATGATGACCGAAAATACCACGCACAGAGCTGCAAGTACCTGCGACACACGCAGCGTTCCGATCATCAGGCTGTCCGTGCGCAGCCCCTCTATGAAAAATCTTCCCAGACCGTACCAGCCAATGTAGAGCAGGAAAATCTGCCCGTCAAATTTGCGCCATTTTCTGGAAATCACTGCAAGCAGCACAAATCCGAGCAGACACCAGACCGATTCATACAAAAAGCACGGATGCACGGGATATGCCGGATTGAAATCGGGCTTCTCCATATAGCCCTGAATCGTGCCGCCCGTCATGCACAGCAGGTTGTTGGTATTGCTGCCGAATGCCTCCTGATTGACGAAATTGCCCCATCTGCCGATGCCCTGTCCGATGAGAAAGCCAACGCCCACAACATCCAGCATGGGGAAAATGCGTACTTTCCGGCATTTTGCCACGATACCGCCGACAAGCAGCGCACCGATAACGCCGCCGTAAATGGCAAGTCCGCCCGTTCGCGTGTTGAAGATGGAGAGGAGATCGCCCTCGAATTCGTGAAAGTTGAAAATGACGTAATACAGACGCGCGCCCACAATACCGCCGATGATGCCGCCGATGACCGCGTCAATGGCACGGTCGGGGTCGATCCCGACGCGCACCATATTCCGGAAACCGTAAACCAATGCCAGCAGCATTCCGAAGGTGATGAGCAGCCCGTACCACTTGATGTCCACCCCGAAAAGCGTGAACGCGGTCGGGTCAATTTCCAGCTGAATGCCGAGATTCGGGAACGCGATTTCGTATTCCTTCAATCCGGCATAGCCCAGCTCTGCTACTGTTGACATGCGCTCCCTCCT
Organism: uncultured Ruminococcus sp.; assembly: GCA_937901485.1. Classification (GTDB taxonomy): domain Bacteria; phylum Bacillota; class Clostridia; order Oscillospirales; family Ruminococcaceae; genus UBA3855. Next base: position 153 of record CALGTT010000478.1, on the reverse strand, counting down.
TCACTGCGGATGATGGAGAGAGAAGCGTTGTCCGTGTCAAGTTCCTCACGCAGGAATTGCAGTGCTTCCTCATAGGTGATGGATGCGAGGATGTCGGCGGAAGCAAAGGGCTGGATGCCGCTGATGAATGCACTGATCATGCGTGTGGCATTG
>CALGTT010000477.1 GCA_937901485.1 uncultured Ruminococcus sp. | reverse complement strand
CTCTGGGATCAGCTGCTCCGGCACTCGGCGTTCCTCCATGAGAACGGTGTGCGCGTGAGCACGACCACGAACGGTCTGCTGCTCGGACGCAAGGACATACAGGAAGGCATTCTGCGACATTTCTCGGAGATCGTGTGCAGTCTGGACGGATACGAAACGTGCAATGATGATGTGCGCCAGCACAGGGGGCATTTCCAGCTTGTGTCGAAGCACATTCGCGAGCTTGCGCGGCTGCGTGATGAGATGGACAGTCCTCTGAAGATCAAGGTCAACACGATCCTGATGCGCCGCAATATCCGCCAGTTTCCGGCGTTCTGTGAGTATCTGAACTCCCTTGGCGTGGACGAGGTGACTTTCAATCAGCTCGGCGGCTTTGACCGTCCGGAATTCTTCGAGGACAACCGCCTGACTCCCGAACAGGCAGAGGAGCTTTGCCGGATGCTGCCGGAAATGCAGGCAGACTTTGCAAAGCGGGGACTCATCATCCACGGCAGTCCGAAATACCTTGAACGCATCCGCCTGACCACGCGCAACGAACGCAACCCGATCGCAGAGTGTGAGCCGGGGACATGGTTCTGGTTCATCAACGAAAACGGCTATATCAGCCCGTGCAGCTATACGTCCTACGAATACAAATTCCCCACATCGGAGATCCGGACACCGGAGGATTTTGACCGCGCGGAGGCATTTTTCCGCCGCTGCCGCTGTGAGGCACGGTCGAAGTGGTGTGATGACTGTTTCTGCACGCAAGTGTATGACAAGTTTGCATGATGATTGAAGATACCGCCTTTTTCAGGCGGTATCTTTGTTTTTTTAGTTGACGAACCTTGGAAATTGTGCTATACTATAAATGTATGCATTCACACCCGACAAAAGGAGATCCTATGACACAAAAAATTCCGGATACCTCGCATTACGACAAATGCCGCAAAAGACTGGAGCTGCACGAACAGCTCTTTACTGCCCGCGCCGTCCTCATGTTCATCCTGACACTGAGCAATGCTTTGTTCAATCAGTTCGGCAGCGGTTCGTTTGAATTCCTGTTTTCAGGTCTGCGCGGACTGACTGCCGCGTTTCCGCTGGCGATATTGTCACTCCTCTCCGGACTGGTCATCATCGCTCTTGTGATCGCGGCAAGGGAAAAACGCCTGTTTCTGATCTTTGCGGTGGTGCTGACGGCGATCCTCGCTTTTCTCAAGCTGCTCTTTCTGCCCGTCGCCATCGTATTTTTCATCGCGGAGCTGACGCTCTTTCTACAGCTTGCAGACCTTGATGTCCTCAAAACCAAGGAGGGCTACCCGCAGTTCAACATCCGTTTCACCGAACAGAAAGCCGCCGGCTGTGACTACAAGCCGCCCTATGACATTTCCAGCCGCACGGAGGAAATGCCGGAGATCGGTGATATTCCCGACAACATTGACACACAGGAGGACACAATATGAACACCATGCCCCACGACACATCCCATTATGACCGCTGCCGCACCGAGATGCAGAACCTTAGAAAAAGCCATTCTGTGCGCTCGTTCCTGCTCTGTATTTTTGCACTGTTCAACGGCTATGCGCACATCATTGCAATGCCCATCGTAAAAGGAATCGAGGAAACTCCCGAAACCAGCTATTCGCGCATTGCCATTTTCACCAACGGCTTTGCCTACGCAGTGCTTGCGCTGTTCCTGCTGATCATTGTCACCGTGCTCGGCTTCCTGCTCGAACAGAAACGCGGCAAGCTCCTGCTCATTCCCACGCTCCTCAGTCTGATCAGCGTCATCACCGGTCTGTTCCACCCCATCTGGGGTACTGTGATCACCGTCCTCATTGCCATCGGCTTGTGGGAAAGCCGCAAGGCAGTCTGGCTTACACAGCAGGACGGCTACCCGTATTTCAACGAACGCATGACGGAGCAGGCTTCGCATTTCAACAAAGAGTATGAACCGACCTACACCGCACGCCCGCAACCTGTCACGCAGGAAATGCCGGATCTTGGGGATGCACGGGATGCCTTTAACAGTCAGGAGGTAGAATGATGAGTAATTACAAGAACAAATTCCTCGCGCCGGATACCTCCCACTATGACGACTGCCGCAGCATGTTGCAGTCGATCATGACGCACCATAAGGTACGCATCGCCATCACCTTTGCACTCTGCATGATCTCGGTCATTGTGCACAGCGTGAACACTTTTACGGACGGCACGATATTCGGCGTGATTGCTGGTCTGCTGTCCTACCCCTTTGCAGCGGCAGTGCTGGGACTTTCCTTTGCCGCGAAGCCGGACAAAATGAAGATTCTCATTGCCCTGCTGATCGTTCTGGCGGCTGGCACGCTTTTCAATCTCATCCAGCCGGGCATTGGCGTTGTGCTCATCCTCATTTTTACCACGCAGATCCTTGAAAGCCGTCGGCTGGAATGGCTCAAACAGCAGGAGGGCTACCCGCATTTTGAACATTACATCACCATTCAGGAATACGGTCTGGAAGACTATGAACCCACCCACGAGATCTGCGAAAAGCAGCACGGCGGTGCAATGCCGGATCTGGATGAGACTGCCATGGATCCCCTCAATATTCCCGCAGATCTGCGGAAAAATACAGTCCCCCGCCATGCGGCAGAGCCTGTGCCGCACACGGGTATGCAGGACATTGCAGCGGTTTCTGCCGGCATACTGGCAGAGCCGGCAAAACCCGAACAGCCTGCGCCGGAAAAGAAGAAACGCCGTTCCGGAGCATGGAAAAAGCTCGCGCAGGAACAGGCGGCATCCACCGTGCCGGATCTGCCGACCGTGGATTTCGATGTACCCAAGGATATCCCCGATCCCGTCTGGGATATTCCCGATCCGGTGATGGACACCTCCGTCATCACGAGCGTTCCGGAAATTGCAGGAGATATTGCGGATCTGCCGGATATCCCCGATATTCCTACATTATAAAGGAAGTGTAGCAACATGTTTTCAGTCATTCACAGTGTTGGTCTGTTCGGTCTGAACGCCTTTCCGGTCACGGTCGAAGCGGAAGTCACACGCGGACACCAGCAGTTTGACATCAGCGGTCTGCCGGATGCCGGCATTAAGGAAAGCCGCGAACGCGTCCACAGTGCAGTGCTTGCCGCACACATCCCCTTCCCGAAGGGCAAGGTGCTGATGAATCTTGCACCGGCAGATGTGCGCAAATCCGGTTCTTCCTTTGATCTCGCCATTTTTGCGGCTCTTTTGCAGGCAATGGGCGTACTGCGGTGCGATCTTTCCAAGAGTATTTTCATCGGTGAACTGGGACTGGGCGGCACAACGCACAGCATCCGCGGCGCACTCCCGATGACGATGCTGGCGCGGAAAAACGGCTTCAAGGAGATCTATGTTCCGGCGGATAATGTCAGTGAGGCATCGGTCATTGACGGCATTTCGGTGTACGGCATCCGCAATGTCAATGAGCTGATCGGGCATCTGCAGGGGATGCATCCGCTGCAGCCCGCCCCCGTCCATGAACCGGCGGCAGTCCATACACAGCAGATCCTCGATTTCTGTGATGTGCGCGGTCAGCAGAAAGCACGGCACGGTGTGGAGCTTGCGGCAGCCGGCGGGCACAACATCCTCCTCGTGGGAACACCCGGCAGCGGCAAGAGCATGATCGCGAACCGCCTGCCCTCCATCCTGCCGGAGATGACACGCGCGGAGATCCTCGAAACGACGAATGTTTACTCTGTTTCCGGTGAGCTTTCGCCCGAACATCCGCTGGTGACGGAGCGTCCGTTCCGTGCTCCGCATCATTCGGTGTCGGCTGCCGGACTTGTCGGCGGCGGCAGCATTCCTGCGCCCGGTGAGATCTCACTGGCACACAACGGCGTGCTCTTCCTTGACGAGCTGGCAGAATTTGACCGCCGGACACTGGAGATCCTGCGTCAGCCGCTGGAAACGCGTGTGGTGACGATCTCCCGCGCGGCAGGTACGGCATCGTACCCGTGCAGCATCATGCTCGTGGCAGCGATGAACCCGTGTCCCTGCGGCTATTATGGCTCGCCGCTGAAGAAATGCACATGCAGTCAGGACGCGGTAAAACGCTATTTATCGAGAATTTCAGGGCCTATGCTTGACCGCTTTGACATGCGCGTGGATGTCGATCCCGTTTCCTATGACGATCTCTCCTCGCAGGAAAAGACCGAAAGCTCCGCAGTCATTCGTGAGCGCGTGGAAATGGCGCGTGACCGGCAGAAGACACGCTTTGCCGGAACAGATATCCACTGCAACGCGGCAATGCCGGACAATCTGCTGCGCGAATTCTGCAAAATGGACAAAAACGCTGAAGCACTGCTCAAATCCATCTTTGAGCGTTTCGGAATGAGTGCGCGTGCGCACAGCCGCCTGCAAAAGGTGGCACTCTCCTCGGCGGATCTCCACGGCAGGGATCTGATCCGGAGTGAGGATATCGCGGCGGCGGTGCAGTTCCGCGGCTTTGAAAGTAAATATCTGCGGTAGATCCGCTGAAGTGTCATTACAGAGAGAAAGGAACAATAATGAAACAGATTTTATCCGCGATCCGAAAATATATACTGGCGACGGACAAAATGCTGCTGCTTGCGGTCATGGCTTGCTCTGCCATCAGCTGCATCATGCTCTACAGCATCGCCGCCAATGATCTGGTCGATAAAGTGGATTACGGCGATTTCCGGACACAGCTCGTTGCCAGCGTGCTCGGACTTTGCGTGGTCATTGTGCTGAGTCTCATCGACTACAACCGCCTGATCCGGCTCTGGTGGCTCTACGCGCCCGTTGCAGTCGGGCTTGTGCTGCTGACCTTTACGAGTCTCGGCTATCGGCGTGCCGGTGCGGATGACCAGGCGTGGCTGAGTATCGGCGGTTTCCAGCTCCAGCCCTCGGAGCTGCTCAAGCTCGCGTTCATCCTCTCCTTCTCCTACCATCTTGCCAAGGATGAGGAAAACATGAACAAGCTCCCGCACATGCTCCTGCTCTGTCTCCATGCGATCGTCCCGATCGGTCTGGTCGCATTACAGGGTGACTATGGTACTGCCATTGTATTCGTCTTTATTTTCGCGGCATCCATCCTGACCGCAAAGATCGCACTGCGCTACATCATTGCTGCCGCCATCGCTGTTCCGGTCATCTGCCTGCTGGCGTGGAATTTCCTGCTCAGTGACATGCACAAGGCGCGTATTCTTGTGCTCATCCATCCCGGCACCGATCCTCTCGGTCTGGAATACCAGCAGGATCTCGGACTTGCGGCACTCGCAAACGGCGGCATTTTCGGCAAGGGACTGTTCGGCACGGAGGGCTATGTGACTGTACCGGAGATGCACAACGATCTCATTTTCGCCTATATCGGGCAGGTCTGGGGGCTGATCGGCGCACTGCTGGTGCTGGTGCTCCTGACATTCATTGTACTTCGGGTGCTGACCAACATGTTCAGCTGCAAGAATGCACAGGGACGCTATATCTGTGTGGGAACATTCGCCATGTTCTTTGCGCACTGCGTCATCAACATCGGCATGGTACTCAAGGTGATGCCCGTTATCGGCGTACCGCTGCCGTTCATGAGTGCGGGCGGTACGGCGGTGGTCTGCATGTACATCGCCATTGGTCTTGTCAACAGCACACGCTGTCACAACACTCGCAAATACCGTGTTTTCTACGATGCCGAACCGGAAAATTAAGGCGGTGTCACTATGAAAAAATACCTACCGCTGGGCATTCTCGCACTGATGCTGGGGTTGTTTTTCTTCTCCTCGCAGGAAGCGGGCGAAACCAATTCCATGAGCTGGGGTGTCAGCGGCATTGCGGCACGGATACTCTACTTCAAGTTTGAAGAATACGATCCCGCACTGCAAAAATCGCTGGTGTACGGACTCAACCCGTTCATCCGCAAGGCGGCGCATTTCGCGCTCTATGCCCTGCTCGGTGCGCTGTGCTATCTCTGGCTGCGAAAGCTGCGGCACAACATTTCCACTGCGCTGAGCATTACCGCGCTCTTTGCGGCACTCGACGAATTCCACCAGCTTTTCGTCGCAGGCAGAACAGGACTGCTCTCGGACATTCTGCTTGACTGCATCGGTTCTGCCTGCGGGATCGCGGCGGCATTTACAGTGCTCTGTGTGATCCATTGTCTGCGTGACAAACGCATTGTGGAGAAAGGAGTCTGGAAACAATGAAACGCATTCTGATGCTTTCCAACACTGCCTCCATGCAGTATCAGTTCATCTACCCCTGCACGCAGCTTTTGCGGGATATGGGGTATGAGGTACATATCGGCTGTAATTTTGAAGAGGGCAACAACAGCACACCCGCCCGCATTGCGCTGTTCCGGGCACAGCTTGAACACGAGGGCATCCCCTACCATCAGATCGACTTTGACCGCAACGCTCTCAAGCTGCACAAATATGCAAAGCCCCTGCGCCAAATTGAGGAAATTCTGCGGCTGGGGGATTTTGAAGCGATCCACTGCCACAGTCCCATCGGGGGCGTGCTCGGACGCTTTGCCGGAAAGCGCATGGGCATCAAGGTGCTCTACACGGCGCACGGCTTTCATTTTTTCAAGGGCGCAACGCCGATGCACTGGGCACTGTTCTATCCGGCGGAGCGTCTGCTCTCGCACTGGACGGATACGCTCATCACGATCAATCACGAGGATCACGAACGCGCACAGGAGTTCCACGCTGCCCATCTGCACCGCATTTCCGGCGCGGGCGTGGATCTGGAGCGTTACCGGCATTCGCAGAGATCCCGCGAAGCGGTGCTGAAGGAATGCGGAATTCCGCAGGATGCGGTGGTTTTTATCAGTATCGGGGAGCTGAACGGCAACAAGAACCATGCGGTGCTCATCCGCGCACTGCAAACACTGCACAATCCCCATCTGCATCTGCTCATTGCGGGTACGGGAAAGCTGGAGAATGCGCTGTACAATCTTGCCATTGACTGCGAGGTCAGCGGACAGGTGCATCTCCTCGGATTCCGGACGGATGTGGCAGATCTGCTCCATGCGTCGGATGTGTTCTGTTTTCCGTCAAAGCGCGAGGGGCTGGGCTTTACAGCGATCGAGGCGATGGCGGCTGGACTGCCGCTGATCACTTCGAACCGCCACGGCATTCTGGACTACAGCAAGGACGGCATCACGGGCTTTACCTGTGAACCTCAATGACAGAGATTATGACGGCGTCGGTGATGATGCAGCCTTTGCCGATGCCATGCGCACGCTTGCGGAGGATTCCGTGCTCCGCGAAACGATGGGGCAGCACAACGCCCGTGCCGCGGAGGAATTCGCACTGGATACGGTGATGGAGCAGATGAAGGTGATTTATGAGGGTGCACTCGCAGAGCCTGCGCCGGCAGACGCGTTTGTAAACGAACCATAACCGGAAGTCACTGTTTCGCGAAGTAAGTCAACATACCGCAGGATGCTTGCAAGCAGAGCACGCAGAGCCTGCGCCGGCAGACGCGTTTGTGAGCGAACCATAACCGGAAGTCACTGTTTCGCGGAGTAAGTCAACATAGCACAGAACATTCTTGTTTTTTGTGAGGTAACCATGATTTTCAGAACACCATCCTATTATCGGGATTTTCACTGCATTGCAGACCGCTGCAAGGACAACTGCTGCATTGGCTGGGAGATTGATATTGATACCGAAACGGCGGAGAAATACCGCAGTGTTTCGGGGGAATTCGGGGAACGGCTGCGCTCGCACATTGCGTTTGGTGAGCCGTCCTGCTTCCTTCTCGGCGAACATGAACGCTGTCCGTTCCTCAATGACCGCAGCCTCTGCGATATCATCACCACGCTCGGAGAGTCTGCGCTCTGCCAGATCTGCACCGACCATCCGCGCTATTTTGAATGGTTCGGGGATGTCAAGGAGGGCGGCATTGGCATGTGCTGTGAAGAAGCGGCACGCCTGATTTTGTCGCAGGACGGGGATTTTTCCGTCACGGAAACCGATATCCCCGATGAGGACTGCGCCCCCGTGGACGGCGCACTGTTTGCGTTTCTCTGTGACCTGCGCGGTGCGCTGACCGCACTGCTCCACGACGAGAGCCTGCCGCTTGCCGTGCGGCTCAGCCGTGTTCTTGACCTTGCCCATGCCGCGCAGGACTGTACGGACAACGGTGTCCTCACACTGCCGGAGGAGTTTCCGGAAATTGCGCCGCAAAACGGCGATATTTCGCAGATCCTGCAATTTCTGCAAACCCTCGAACCGATCAGCGGGGCATGGCATCCGGCACTCGCCGCGGTGCAGGCACATTTGCCGGAAATTGCACAGAGCTTTCCTGCCTTTCTGCAAGAAAATCCGCAGATACCGAAGTACCTGCGGAATATCGCGGTTTATTTTCTTTGGCGTTATCTGCTCAAGGGTGTGTTTGACGGTGAATTTCTCTCCCGCGCCGTGCTTTCCGTCATGAGTGTCTGCGTGATCGCGTCCCTCTGGGCGGATCTCTGGCAGGGCGGCGCACTTTCCACAGAGGACTGTGCAGAGATCGCAAAAAACTACTCCAAGGAGGTCGAGTACAGCGAGGAGAACCTCAACGCCGTCCTCGATGCTGCCTATGACCTGCCGGCTATGTCGGTGTCCCGTCTGAAAGGTCTGCTTTCGGGGCTGTACTGAGCCATGCACGGCGCAAAGCCGCGGTTTTTCGGGTGATCTTCCACAAGCCAAGCATGATCGGATAGGTCACAGCAAGGATGATGCAGACAAAGAACACAAGATCCCCGAAGCCTTCAAACATCGCCTCCAGACCGCTGACCGCCCAGCCGCCGACCAGAAATCCGGCAAGCATGATCAGGGGCAGGCTCATGAAATACCACTTCATCTTTTCCATTTTTCCGCATTCTGTTTCTATCTGCGCAAGATACTCCTCCCATGTCAGGCGTGTCTTGCGCCTTTTTTCGCGCTTGGCGTTGCGGCTTGCAAATTCCCTGCGCATGTCCGCATCCAGTGTCCGTTCGATCTCCTCATTCACCATCTGCCCGAACGAAACGCGGTACTGCGCACGTTCCGCGCGGCGTTTGCGGCTGGCGATGCGGTAAATGATGATGTACAAAAGGCTGAACAGCAGAAATGCCCACACAGGGATCGGGAACAGATCGACCGGCAGAACCTCGGACATAATGGCAACAGCAGCGGCAGCACCGAGCACTGTGATGAGGTTGAGCACATGGAGCGAGAGCTTTTTCATCCGGAACATCAGCTTTTTGGTGACAAAGCCGCTGAGTATGCCGGACAATGCGCCGATGATGAGCGCGGACATATGAAAGCTCTCCTCCTCTGCAAGTGCCTGCGCTATGGGAAGATCCGCAAGCAGGGAAACCAGATGGAGCACGTTGAGCACCAGTGTGATCCATGCAAGCAGGTGCACAGTTTCCAGAAAATGCAGCAGGCGGTTTTTCCAGTCGTAGCCGGAACAGAAGCTCTCGCAGAATTTCTGCACATCATTCCCGACCACGGATTCCACGGGCTTGCCTGCCTCCTGCGCACTGAGCAGGCAGTCGAGCAGCTCGCTGAGCTGTTCCTCGCGCGTGCCGTCGTCCACATAGGTATTGTTCAGATACAGCTCGATCTTCCCGAACACTTCGCGATATCTCGCATCAAGTTTGTCCACATACATCAGATAGTTCATGCTTTCTCTCCTTTTCCCAGTATGTCATCCGCCGCCGCCGTGATCTTCCCGTAGACCTGACGGAATTCCGCCAGATCGGCAAGACCGTTTTCTGTCACCGAGTAATATTTCCGGATCGGCCCGAACGGGGATTTTTCCTTGCGGCAGGTGATCAGCGATTTCTTTTCCAGACGCGTCAGCACCGGATAGAGCGTCCCCTCCAGCAGATTCTCAAAGCCGCTTCGCTCCAGCTCTGAGAGGATCTCATAGCCGTAAGTCTCTCCACGCGCAATGATCGCCAACACACAGCCCTCCAGAATGCCGCGCAGTAATTGTGAATCCTTCAAGCGTTCCCCTCCTTTGCAGCTACTTTGCATTACCAAGTAGGTTGAGTTTATTATAGCACATCTACTATGCGTTGTCAAGTAGCTTTTTGCGTTTCGACATAGTGAATGTATAATTTACTATTTTTTCATATTATTTCAGCAAAAATTAACAAAAAACATGGTATAATAAGAGTATTAACATCAGTTTTCTTAACAGGATAGATGCGTCAGTTTTGGGATGACAAAACAATCGGGTGCGGCACTGAAATTGCCCCCTCTGCCCCCGCGTCCCGCTTCTGTCTGTTCTGAAAATGAGAATGGAGAGTGATACCATGCACAAAAAATTCACAGCAGCAGTGCTGGCGTTCGTTGTCTGTGCGCTGTCGATGACCACTTCCCTTCCGCAGAAGATTCAGGCTGCGGATGCGTATGATCTGGAGATTCTGGTAGAGTCGGACGGTGCGCGAAAAGCCATCAGCCCCTATCTTTACGGTGTCAACAGCAATTTCCGCACGGAGGAATATCTCTATCCGGCATCCGCTGCATCCGCGCGGCAGGGCGGCAATCGCTTTTCGGGCTATAACTGGGAGACAAACTATTCCAACGCCGGTCGCGACTGGCTGCATAGTTCCGATGAATATCTGGTCGATTATGACAAAGAACAGCTTGCCATTCCCGGTGCGCCGGCTCTGGGCTTTGCACGGGAGGCGGCGGCAAAGAACGTCCCCTACAAGGTGACGACCATCCAGATGGCTGGCTATGTGTCCGCGGACGGAAACGGCGAAGTCAGCGAATCGGAGATCGCGCCGTCATCGCGCTGGGTGGAGGTAAAGCCTGCGAAGGGAAGCGAATTTTCCCTGACTCCGGACAAAACGGACGGCGTGGTGTACATGGATGAATATGTCAATTATCTGGTGGAACACCTCGGCGACGCATCCACGGCAACGGGCTATCAGGCGTATGATCTGGACAATGAGCCGAGTCTGTGGAACGCAACACATGCGCGGATGCATCCGGAGGCAGTGACATGTGAGGAGATCGTGACAAAATCCGTGGACTATGCCGCCGCGATCAAGGCAGTCGATCCGAAAGCGGAGATTTTCGGGCTTGCGCTCTATGGGTTTGCGGCATATCTGAATTTCAACAACGCGCCGGACTGGGAGGCGCATTCCGCGGACTATGACTGGTTTTTGTCCTACTATCTGGATGAAATGGCAAAGGCGGAGCAGGCGCACGGCAAGCGGCTGGTGGATGTCATTGATGTGCACTATTATTCCGAGGCAAAGGGCGAATGCCGCGTGACGGAGTGCGAAGATCCCACGCACACTGCCTGCATCGAGGCAAGAGTGCAGGCGGCACGCTCACTCTGGGATCCTACCTATCTGGAAAAGAGCTGGCTGACGGACAATATGCCCGAATACTTCCCGATCTTTCCGCGCATTCACGAGTCGATCAACACCTATTACCCCGACACAAAGCTTGCCCTGACGGAATACAATCTCGGCGGCGGCAACCAGATCTCCGGTGCGGTCGCACAGGCGGATCTGCTGGGCGTGTTTGCACAGAACGGTGTGTATGTGTCGAATCTCTGGGCACTCGGCAAGGATTTCAGCTACCAGCTCTCCGCGATCGACCTCTACACCAATTATGACGGAAACGGCTCTGCATTCGGGGACACGCTCCTGACAGCATCGACCTCGGATATTGAAAAGGGCACGGTCTATGCGGCGATCGACGGCACGGACGAGTCCCGCATGACGATGGTGCTGACGAACAAGAGTCTGACAGAAACGCAGAACGCCCATATTACGCTGGATTCCTCCGCAGATTACAGCTCCGCAAAGGTCTGGGGCATCACAGGGGATTCGAGCGAGATCCGCCTGCTCGGCACAGTGGACGGCATCAAGGACAACCGGTTCACGCTGGAAATTCCGGCAATGACCGTGGTGCAGATCGAGCTGAATGCGGATGACTGCACCATGCGCGGCGATGTGAACGCCGACGGCATGGTGGATGCGGCGGATGTGCGTGTACTGGGCGACCGGCTTCTGGCAAAGCCGGATGCAAAAATCTCCGCGGCAAATGCGGAGCTGACGGCGGATGGGCGGACGGATGCTTTTGACCTTGCGGCACTCAAAAAGCTCCTGCACGGCTGGAACACTGAACCTGCCAAGGATGACCGCGTGGGCTATTGGGCGACCAAGGACGGTCAGTGGCGCATCCGTGACGGCATGGGCGGCAGGACGGTAACGATGACATTCCAAGCCAAAGCCGGAAATCATCTCAGGCTTGCCTACGGCTATTGGGATCCGGACATGCTCAACGAGGAAACGGGCAAGACAGGCATGTGGATACACAATGATGACACACAGCTCGGAGAGCATCAGTTTGACGAAAACGGCGAAATCTCGCTGACATTCACGATCCCCGACAAAGCCAAGAGCGTGGAGATCATGATCTACAACTACATGGACAAATCAAGCGGTACGACGGTACAGCTGGATAAGGCAGAGGTCGCACTGGGATCAGTTGTGCTGACACCATAAAGAAATCCCCCGATGGCATCCGTCATCGGGGGGACATTATTCCGGCAGAAAATCGTGGTTTTTGTAGACATTCGGTGTCATGCCCGTCAGCTGACGGAACTGGCGCATGAAGTATTTGTCATCCTCATAGCCGCATTTTTCGGCAATGACGGGTATACTCAGTGCCGTAGTCAGGAGGAGGTATTTGGCAAGCTCGATACGGCTGCGGATCACATCCTGATGGAAGCTGATGCCGAACAGCTCCTTGTAGATCGCGCGGAAATAGCCGGAGCTAAGGTGGAAATCACGGCAGCTTTTCTGCACATCCCAGATCTCAAACGGACGGCGGAACAGCATATCCCGCAGGGCTGTATATTCCTTGCAGTCCTTCCGCTGGTGTCGGGCAATGAGGACGGCTGTCTGCTGACTGAGCTGTTCGCGCAGCTCGTTCAGTGCATTGTCCAGATCGAACTCTGCCGCAGGCTTGCAGGTATTGCAGACGATCAGGGAGTCCGCACCGCAGTGCTTGCTGTACAGGGGCGCGTGACTGATGAGCGCGCGCAGTCTGTCCGCAAGAAGCTCCGCGCAGCTCGTCTGATAGCCGCCCACCGCGGCAACGGCATAGAGCTTATCGGAAAGCTTGGCACAGAACATGTCCTTGAACACCGCGATCTTGCGCAGATGCTCCGCCTGCTCCATATCCATGTGCACCGAAAGCTCCTGCTGCTCCAGACTGCTGCTGTCAAAGAACAGCTCCGTGCGCACCAGAAGCACCACGACTGCGGCATCGGGTTCGGCATGACGAAGCGGATATTTCAGCTCATGCTTCAGCCCCTTTTCATTGTAAAGCCCTGTGATGGAGTCGTGGAATTCCGAAAGATTGCGGCATTCCAGCAGTGTACCGATGTCGTTTTTCATGCGCAGAAATTCCAGCGCGTTGGCAGCGATCTTCAGCCAGTCGCGGAAGATGATGTCATAACAATCGGCATGGTCGTACTGGATAATAAAGTAACCAAGCTCCCGCCCGCTGAAGAAGATCGGGCAGAAGTACAGGATCTCGCCGCTTTCTGCCAGCACCAGCTCCTCCGGAAAGAGGTCGTATTTCTGATAGAACACCGGTTCATCCGAAAGAATCTTTCTGGTGATGACTCTGTGATGCACCATCGCTTCGGTATCATGCGGCGAACCGCCGGAGATCTCCGTGCTGCACCAGTTTTCATACAGGCACAGATGCAGTCCGCTGATATCGCGGATGAGATACGCAAACTGCTGCAAAACACTGATATAATCGGGAATGGAACGGCACAGCGCAAGCTGCTGCTCGAAATTGCCTACAAGATTCAGGTTGCTGTAAAACTGCTCGCGGCGGATCGTTTGCAGCTCCTTGTCCAGAACCGCCAGATCCGCACCGCACGGACAGCTGTTGCCGAGAATCATCCTGCCCCTGAGTGAGACAGGTTCGGGCGCGATGCCCGTCATTTTCTCCCAGAGGATATTGACCGCCTGTTCCCCGACGGCGCGGCGGCTGCGCTGGTAGGTCGTGAGGACGGGGGTATGGAAATACCGTTCCCCGATGTATTCATAGCCGATCACCGTCACATCCTCCGGCACGGAAATGCCGTGCGCCGGAAAGGTGTCGCAGAGTCCGTAAGCCATGTAGTCATTGGCACAGATGATCGCCTGCGGCATCCTGCGCTTGCCGGATGCGTACTCCTTGGCAAGACGCTCGCCCGATGCCATCCAGAAATCACCGTAGATCACATTCTTCTCGCAGAACGGAATGCCGTGCGCCTCCAGCGACTGCCGGTAGCCGGCAACACGCTCCTGCGAAGTCTCCATGCCGCGCCAGCCAGTGAGCAGGTCGATCTCCGTAAATCCGTGTGCTTCGATCAGATGATCCGTGATCTCGGTCATATCCGCGCACACATCATTATTGACACAGGGATATTGACCCAATTGCGCGCCGGTAATGACGATCGGGATGTCACTGCGGCTGTTCAGACGTTCACAGATCTCCTGATTGGTCTGCGGATTGAGAAAGGATTCCGCGGTCATGATCAGACCGTCGATTTTGTGGGAATGGATCAGGTCATAGATCTTATTTTCAATCTCAATACTGGCGAAATATTCGGAGGAATTGTAGATATTCGAAAAAACAGCAGCAGCCGCACCAAGCTTCTGCACCTGTGCGGTAATGCCCGCAAGCAGCTGCCGCTGTTCGCTCTGGGCGGCACTGGCGGTCACAACACCGATCAGATATTTTCCGGTCTCACCGAACATAGTATCACTCCCTGCGATATTCAGAAAGGATGTCCGACAGTTTGTGACATCCTGTAGGATTTGCTTCTTACTTTAATTATATCACAAATCTATGAAAAATCAATAGAAAGTTCTTCATTTTATCCACCAAATCTGCAAAAAATGAGTTGCGGGAAGTTCAAGAAAAGTTTACAATAATAACAGGCATGACGGAAGTGCAACAAAGCGGATGTTGAAAATCCAAGAATTGTTCAAAATTTCAATTACAGCTGATGAATCAGCGGAAACAACCGGATTTCTGAAAGGAGTGGGACGCGGCACATTCTTCACGGGATGTGCCCGACAACGATCAGATGATCCACAAGCTTGAATGGAGTGGCTTTTTTAGAATGGAGCAGCATGATCTGCAGCAGGACGCAGATCAAAACATAGATCCGAAGGGGGAATCAGTATGAACGTAAAAAAACTGACAGCAGCCTTGACAGCACTGACATGCTGTGCAGGAATGCTGGGCACTATGCCGTTCGGCAGTGTGCGGACGTATGCGGCGGAGGCTGTGTACAACAATTTTGAAGTGACCTACGAAGGCTGGCACGGCAGCACGATGGATGTGCAGGTGGCAGTGGACGAGGGCACGGGCTTTGCCGGTACAAGGGGCATGACTGTTACCAACCGTGCAAATGCATCCGAGGGCGCAAGCTCCTCCAAGGGCTTCTACCTCATGGGCGGGGTAGAGTACAGCTACGGCGTAAAGGTCATGAGCGAACAGGATGAAACCTTCCGCCTGAGTCTGCTGTACATTGACATGGAAACCGGCGAGGAAACGATCGTGGAGCTGGATTCCGCAGAGGTATCCGCAGGTCAGTGGGCAACCCTTTCCGCGGAGTACGAAGCACCGGAAAATTGCTATGAATTTGAGCTGACCATCACCACGGACAGCACCAACGACTTCACATTTGACGAGGTGAAGATCACAACGGAGGAAATGAAGTCCCTGAACGCCGTGTATGCGGCATCTGCCAACATGGGTCTGAAAGACGCGTTCGGCAAGTATTACAGAGTGGGCAATATCCTCAACGGCGGTACGGTGAAGAATTCCACCATCACCGCTTCTATGATCAAGGACTACAACAGCATTGAGTGCGAGAACGAGACAAAGCCCGACGCTACGCTCGTACAGAGCCAGTGCAATGGCACGAATATCGGCGTTTCTCTGAACAATGCTTCTGCTATTATGGACTTCTGCACGAAAAACGGCATCGGCATGAGAGGTCATGCATTCGTATGGCACAGCCAGACACCGAGCTGGTTTTTCAAGGAAGGCTTCACAAACAATGGCGCATGGGTTTCCAAGGACACCATGACCGCACGTCTGGACAGCTACATCAAGAATATGTTCAGCGCGATTGCCAGACAGTATCCGAACCTCGATTTGTACGCATATGACGTAGTGAACGAGGCAGTGAGCGATGACTCTAACAGAACTGCGAATTTCGGCGGTGCAAGAGTGGCTGGCGACAACAACGTGACGGGCGGTACATCTGCATGGGTTTCCGTTTACGGCGACAACAGCTTTGTGGAAAAAGCCTTTGAAATCGCACATAAGTATGCACCTGAGAGCTGCAAGCTGTTCTATAATGACTACAACGAATACTGGGATCACAAGCGCGACTGCATCTACAATATGTGTAAGTCCCTGTACCAGAAGGGTTATCTGGACGGTATCGGAATGCAGTCCCACATCAACGCAGACGCAAACGGCTTCTCAGGCGTTGCAGCTTACACAGCAGCAATGCAGAAGTACGCGTCCATCGGCTGCGAAGGACAGGTAACAGAGCTTGACATCAGCTGTGAGAACGGCAAGTTCAGCGCACAGCAGCAGGCTGACAAGTACAAGGCAGTATTCCAGGCAGCAATCGACATCAACGAAGGCGCATATCCTGGCAAGGTAACAGCAGTCTGCATCTGGGGCCCGAACGATGCGAACACATGGATCAAGACCGAAAACGCACCGCTTCTGTACGACACCAACCACCAGCCCAAGGCAGCGTACAATACGCTGATGAGCATGGTTCCGGAGTCCGAGTGGGTGGACGATTATGAGGGCAGCGAGATTCCTGCACCGAAGCCGAACGATTTCGGCTGGTACTTCCAGGATGGCTTTGAAGGTGACCTGAGCGCATGGCAGGGCAGAGGTTCTGCAACAATCGAAACCAGCGGCAGAACAGCCTATGTTGGTTCTGAGGCAATGCTGGTACAGAAAAGAGAATCCGCATGGAACGGTGCAATGCGCTCACTCAATCCCCGTGCATTCGTACCGGGCGAGGAATTCAGCTTCAGCGCGAATGTAACATATTTTGACGGTGACGCAACCGATACGTTCTACATGAAGCTGCAGTATGTGGACGCAGCGGGCGAAACGCAGTATTCCACCATCGCCGAGGCAACTGGTGTCAAGGGCGAATGGGTACAGCTGCACAATGCAAATTACAAGATTCCGGCAGATGCAACGGAGATGTACATCTACGTTGAAACTGCTGAAACCACAAACAATTTCTACATTGACGAGGTTATCGGTGCAGTTGGCGGCACGGGTATTCTGGGTGCTGGACAGCCGGAGATTCCGTCCGAAGAAC
>CALGTT010000476.1 GCA_937901485.1 uncultured Ruminococcus sp. | reverse complement strand
CGCAGAGACTGTTCAAAGGTCTGCTGCTTGTCCATCAGCTCATAGATGGTATCGGTCTGGTCGCCGTTGGTGACGATGGTCTTGTTGCCCAGCACTCTGACCGGTGCATAGATGATCAGATGCGGATCGGTCAGCTTGGACGGATCAGCCGCCTCTGTCTTGATGCCGTCAGCGGTTTCGGTGAATACGCGGTTGCGGGAATTCACGCTTCTGCCCATGATGAAATAGGCAGTGACAGCGGACTTGCCGTCCTCGGACTTGCCGATGACGATACCTCTGCCGGGATAGGAATTGCTTTTCAGTTCTTCGTAAATGTCAAGTGTCTTCATAATCTTACTCCTTTCGGAAATATGTACGATAGCTATTTCAGGCAAAATGTATAGATGCAGTCGCCGACAAGGATAAGCAGGATCGTCAGCGCGATCATGTTGATCGTTTTTCTGCTTGGTTTCGACAAAATCCAATCAAAGAAGGGCTGGACGAGGTACAGAAAAGCAGTACCACCAAGCCCGAACCGCAGTGATGTGGAAAGCGCGATTCTTGCCTGAAAGTTGTATTTGTAGTCTGCGTAGGTCTGCCACGGCCACGCACCTGTGAAGAATTCGAGAATGTAGCTTGCAGCAAGCTCAATGACGGTCGCAATTGCCATACAGCCAACAAAAACCAGCAAAGGCTTAACGATATTCAGCCATTTTACGTCCTTTTTGCGCATCAGCCGATGCAGACAAAGCAGAAAGCACATTGCTCCCACGCCGTAGACCGGACAGTAAGGCCCGAAGAGGACTCCCCTGTTTGTAAACCCCCAGCGATAGATGAAGGTTTCCAGAATGACCTCATAGCACCAGCCAAGTACAGCGTACATCATAAAACAGATGAACAGCTTCTGAAGCGTCTGCTGTTCTCTGAGCGCAGAAATGTTCATGGGCAGTTCCTACTTTGTGACGTATGCCTTGCCGTCAATGATCTTGATCCTGTCCTGACAGAACAGGGATACGGCTTCGGGCAAAATCTTCCATTCTGCCTGCTCCATCACGCGCTTTTGCAGAATTTCGGGCGTATCATCATTCTGCACCTCCACCGGTTTCTGGAGGATGATCGGGCCGCCGTCACAGACCTCATTGACAAAATGAACGGTCGCACCAGTGATCTTTACGCCCTTTTCCAGTGCCTTTTCATGCACATGCAGTCCATAAAAGCCGTCGCCGCAGAAGGACGGGATCAGGGACGGATGCACGTTGATAATTTTGTTTTTGTATGCCTGAATGATGCTCTTGTCGAGGATGGTCATAAATCCTGCAAGCACGATCAGATCAGCATATTCCTGATAGAGTGCCTCATGCAGAGCCTTGCTGTAGGCGGCGTTGTCGGCATATTCCTTTCGGGGAACAACGCGTGTCGGGATCTCATTTTCTCTGGCTCTCGTCAGCGCGTAGGCATCGGGACGGGATGCGATCACGCAGCTGATCTTGCCGCCGCGGATCTCGCCGCGTTTCTGTGCGTCGATCAGTGCCTGTAAATTCGTACCGCCGCCGGACACCAGAACTACGATATTTTTCATGGGATTTCCCCCTCCTGTGGCTTTCTATACAACACGTCCGACCTGCACCGTACATAGTGCAGGTCAGAAGCGAATTTTTTTAGCAAAGAATAACGCCTTCCTCAGACTCTACCAGCTCGCCGAGGATGTATGCATCCTCACCCGCTGCGCGGAGGATCTCAACTGCCTTGTCAGCATCTTCCTTGGCAACGGAAACGATCATGCCGACACCCATGTTGAAGGTGTTGTACATGTCACGCTCCGGCACATGACCGGTTCTTGCCAGCAGGTCGAAGATCGGGAGAACCTGAACGTTCTTCTTCTCAATCCTTGCAGACAGTCCCTTGGGAAGGGATCTCGGAATATTCTCATAGAAACCGCCGCCGGTGATGTGAGAAACTGCCTT
>CALGTT010000475.1 GCA_937901485.1 uncultured Ruminococcus sp. | reverse complement strand
TCTCTTTCTATTAAATTTGTAAAATAATCTTTGCCTTCTTCTGTCATTGGCCAATTTTCTATAAGTGTCGGGTCAAAGTTTTCTTTTTCATATACAAAAACTTCAAAACCTTTTTTCTCACATTCTTCGCAAAAATATTCATATAATGAATTAGCTTCTTCAGGTCTAGCCGCTTCTATAAATGATGGTCTGTTTCCTGATTTTACTGTTTCTGCATATAGAGTAAATTGTGAAATTAAAAGTAGTTCTCCGTTTATCTGATTTATATCTAAATTCATTTTTTGATTTTCATCTTCGAAAACTCTTAATTTTTCTAATTTTTTTATTAAATAATCAGCTTCTTGTTTTGTATCATTATGAGTAATTCCAATAAGAACTAAAAATCCTTTATCTATTTTTCCAACTATTTTATTTTCTACTTCAACACTTGCTTTTTTTACTCTTTGAACTAAAAATTTCATAAAAAATAACCTCTTCAATTAAAATTTGACTAGGTTATTTTAACATAATTTTTTTTATTTAGCAAGTTTATGAATTCATTTCATTTTCTATATTTATTAATCTATTATATTTAGCAACTCTTTCTGTTCTACATGGTGCTCCTGATTTTATAAATCCTGCATTTACTGCAACTGCTAAATCTGCAATAAATGTATCTTCTGTTTCTCCCGATCTATGTGATATTACTACATTATATCCATTATTTTTTGAATATCTTATTGCTTCTAATGTTTCTGATACTGTTCCTATTTGATTTGGTTTTATTAATACTGTATTTGCTGCTTTTTGTTCTATTCCTAATTTTATTCTTTTCACATTTGTTACAAACAAATCATCACCTATTAATTTTATTTTATTTCCTAATTTCTTATTTAAATTTTTCCATCCTTCCCAATCCTCTTCTGCCATCCCATCTTCTATTGATATTACATGATATTTACTAACTAAATCCTCATAATATTCTATTAACTGTTCTACAGTTTTTATTTCTCCTGTTTTCCAAAAATAATATCTTCCTTCTGTATTTATTTTTTTAGCTTCTTCTTTTTTTCTGCAATATGCAGAAAATTACAAAAGCTGCAATATCAAGCTTTTCATTGATCGGGCAGAGACGGAGAGAACGCTCCAGCCCTGCGATCTTCATTTTGTAGAATTCAGCCATAACGCGCACCTCTTAGCCGAGGGACTGCTCGCCCCAGCCCATTTTCACACCTGCCACCATATGGAAATGCAGGTGCATGACGGTCTGTCCGGCATCCTCTCCGCAGTTGTTGATAATGCGGTAGCTCTCAATACCCTCCTGTGCGGCGATCTTTGCGGCTGCCTCGAAAATCTTGGCAACCACAGCGGAATTCTCCGCATTGATCTCCATTGCACTGGAGATATGAGTTTTCGGCACGATCAGCACATGGAAAGGTGCAATGGGGCTGATGTCCTTGAATGCGTAGACGTATTCGTCCTCATATACCTTGCCGGACGGGATCTCGCCGGCAATGATCTTGCAGAAAATGCAGTCCATATCCGTTCCTCCTTAGCTGCCCATGACATCGGACACGATGCTTTCGAGTCCGAGCAGAGCTTCATCGACCATGTAGGTCTTGCCGATGCCTGCCATTGCGTTGTCCGGTCTGCCGCCGCCCTTGCCGCCTGTGATGGCAGCAATACGCTGTACGATCTTGCCGGCATGTGCACCCTTTTCCACTGCGGACTTGGTGCAGACGCAGTAGAATGTGCCCTTTTCGCCGTCAACGCCGGCAAAAACTGCAACAACATTCTTTTCCATGCTCTTGACCTGATCGCCGAGCTTGCGGAGCATGTCCGCACCTGCGCCGTTGAGCATGATGGAAACGACCTGTGTGCCGTTCACTTCCTTGGCATTGTCAAACAGTGTGTCTACCACATTGCCCGCCATCTTCTGGCGGAGCTGTTCTACCTGCTTCTCGGTATCCTTGAGCTGTGCAGTCATTGCCGCACAGCGTGCCGGAAGCTCTGCCGGGTTATTCAGCTTGAGTGCCTTTGCGCTCTCAAGCACGGTATTCTTGTAGCTGTCGAGCAGTGCCAGCACGCCCGCACCGGTCACAGCCTCAATACGGCGCACGCCGGATGCCACGGAGCTTTCGGACACGATTTTCAGCAGTCCGATGTTTGCGGTGTTGGATACATGTGTACCGCCGCAGAATTCAATGGAATGCGCACCAGCCTTGACAACTCTTACGACATCACCATACTTTTCGCCGAACAGAGCCATTGCACCGAGCTTCTTTGCTTCCTCAATGGGCATCTCATTGACATCAACTGTAATCGCTTCAAGGATCCAGCCGTTGACGATATTCTCCACCTTTTCAATCTCCTCAGTGGACATTGCGCTGAAGTGGGAGAAGTCGAAACGACAAGCCTTTTCGTTGACAAGCTGACCAGCCTGATGTACATGATCACCGAGCACCTGACGCAGTGCTGCCTGCAGCAGATGTGCCGCGGTGTGGTTTCTCATGGTTGCAAGGCGTGTGCAGGTGCAGATCTCTGCCTTTGCCGCATCGCCCGTGCGCAGACTGCCGGATTCCACAGTACCGAAGTGCAGATAGTGACCATCCTCATCCTTGGTGACAGCCGTTACCTTGAATTCGCCGTCATTGGTCGCAATCGTACCGATATCGCTCACCTGACCGCCGCTTTCTGCA
>CALGTT010000474.1 GCA_937901485.1 uncultured Ruminococcus sp. | reverse complement strand
CCGGCAAGCCGCTGGTGGAGGAGGCATACTTCACAGGCGAAAACTTCATTACCGGCGCGATCGACGCAGTGGTCAGCGGCAGACATTCTATGGTGTACTTCCTGACCGGACACGGTGAAAAATCCCTGTATGACGATTATTCCGTCTTCCGCCGCAACCTGATCAACCGCAACTACACACCGTCCGAGCTGAACCTTACCATTTCGGAAGCCGTTCCGGAGGATGCCTCCATGATCATCGTGGCTGCACCGCAGACGGATCTGACGAATGACGAAACGCGCAAACTCAATGAATATCTCGACAAGGGCGGCAACGTGGCATTCCTCATGTCCCCGAACGATGATGACGTTGTGTATAAGAACTTTGAATCCGTGATGGAGGATTTTGGTATCGGCATGGACTACGACCTTGTTGCAGAAACCGATCCCTCCCTTTATGTGGGCGATCCCTACCTGTATCAGGTGAGCATCGTGGCATCCGACACGGAATACAGCACGCAGCTTACAGATGAGCTGATCGAAATGACCAACAGCAACATCGTGGCATTCATGCAGAACAGCAGAAGTTTCTTCAAGTTCTCTGCACCTGAGGATACCACCCTGCAGATCGAATCCCTGCTCCAGACCGTTTCCACGACGGACGAGCTGGGCAATCCGGTTTCCTCTGCGATCGGCGAGCCTTACGGCGGCAAGAGCTCGTCCACCATCGAAGGTCAGGTGCTCGACCTTGCGATGTACTCCGCAAGTCCGGCACGAAACGACGCAAAGCTGCTGGTATTCGGCAGTGCAGAGTTTATTGATGACGAAAATGTGGAAGAGGACTTCATGATCGTTCCCGTTTTCATGATGCTCTCCACTATCAGCTGGATGCATAACAGCAACCTTGATACGGATATGGGCATCGGCAACAAGGCAAAGGATTATGACTACATGCTTCTGAACTCCGAAACCGAAGCCATCGGCACTGCGGTCCTCTTTGTGGCTGTACCGTTTGTCGTTGCCATTCTCGGTGCCGGCGTTTGGCTGAAAAGGAGGTATTCATGAGTTCACGCAAACTGAAACGCTTGGTGCTGATCCTCGTTGTTCTGCTGGTCTTTGCACTTGGCGGCTATCTTATCACAGACAGCATTATGAAGAAAAAGGAACAGGCTGCAGCGGATGAAGAGGCTTCTATGCATCTGTTCAGCTTCGATCCCATCTCCATCAGCAAGGTAACGATGGATACCAAAGCGGGATCCTTCGTCATGGATTTTGCTGACAGCACATGGAAGATCACTGAAACGGATTATCCCTATGATATCACGCTGAATACCGCATACATCTCCACGATCTGCTCCTATATGAGCGAACTGACAGCGGTGACGAAATTTGACAGCTCCCCTGACAAGCTTGCAGACTATGGTCTTGCAGAGCCGACAGTTCTGGTATGCAGCACAGGCAGCACGGAATACACCCTGCATCTTGGCAACGCGACCCCCACACAGGAATATTTCTACGCAATGGTACCGGGCAATGACACGGTTTACGGCATTGCCTTTGATCAGGGTTCGATCCTCTGCGGCGACATTGCAAAGCTCAAAAGCCCGTACATGCTCAATTACAATGACGCAGATATCTGCGCACTCACCCTTGAGCGCGAAAACGAAGTGATCTTTGATCTGGAAAAGAAAAATGACCTCTGGGCAATCAATGCGCCGCTGAAGGATGCAAATATCAGCTCTGCAACCGTCAATTCCCTCATTACTGCACTGGTACGTCTGGAGATCGACACTTTTGTCGGCACGAAGGCTGAGGGCATTTCTCCGGAGCAGTACAAGCTTGACAAGCCCTATGCAACGCTGACTGTCAAGAGCACGGAGGGCAAGGAAACGATCATTGATTTTGCACCGCACGATGCCCATGACGGCGTGCTTTACATCCTCTACCGCAACGAACAGGAGGTTGCGACGATGGCACAGAGCAGCACCAACTTCATCAACGCGGAGCTTTCCGAGCTGATGAACAAGGAGATCCTGCTGATGGATTACTACCAGACCGCTTCGGTGGATGCGGTAGTTGATGACATCTCGTTCCGTATGGAAATGGATGAAGAGAACGGCATCCGCGTTTTTGACGGCATGGACATCACAGCACTCGGCGCGGAGGGCATTACCACATTCCGCGCCCTGTTCGACACCATGTCCAACCTTTCGTTCGAGGAGCTTCAGCTGGATGCGGATGTGGATGTGGATGTGACCGCAGAACCTGCTGTCAGCTTCCGCTACACAATGCAGGACGGCACAGAGCGTGAGCTTGCGCTGATTCCCGCAGACGATTCCACCTACTGGGCACTGGTGGACGGTGAATACACCGGCTTGACCGTGCGCAG
Organism: uncultured Ruminococcus sp.; assembly: GCA_937901485.1. Classification (GTDB taxonomy): domain Bacteria; phylum Bacillota; class Clostridia; order Oscillospirales; family Ruminococcaceae; genus UBA3855. The sequence continues at coordinate 3,372 of CALGTT010000474.1, read as the reverse complement.
ACGTTCACTTTCCGGCACATCCGGTGTTCTGACATTCCATGAACGCATGACGGATCTGATCGCAGATTCGGAATCATCGGAATCCTAAAAACTGCATCATTGGCTGCCACCGGGCAGCGGAATGTAACAAGCATTCGTAAGCATATCGTTAGGTCTTTGAAGATATGCTTGCGGATGCTTTTTTTCGGAGGTATTATGAAACGATTACATGCACTGAAAGACTATTTCACAAAAACGGAGATCGTCCTCTGGTGTTCCTCAGCGGGAGTGATCCTGCTTTCGTTCTTCCTGTTCGACCGCACACATTATATGACGCTTGCCGCCTCCCTGATCGGCGTGACCTCGCTCATTCTTGCGGCAAAGGGAAATCCCACAGGGCAGCTGCTGATGGTGGCATTCAGCCTGCTCTATGGGATGATCTCCTATCATATGGCGTATTACGGAGAGATGCTGACGTATCTGGGCATGACGATGCCGATGGCAGTGGCAGCATGGATCGCATGGCTGCGCAATCCGTTCAAGGGCAGCAGATCCGAGGTTCGCGTCAGCACACTGCACCGCCGCGAGATCCTGCCGATCTGCCTGCTCACGGTTCTGGTGACGGTCGTGTTCTATCTCATTCTGGCAGAATTTGACACAGCAAATCTTCTGCCGAGTACGATATCCGTGAGCACAAGCTTTCTGGCGGTGTATCTGACATACCGCAGAAGCCCCTATTTCGCGCTTGCCTATGCCGCAAACGACATTGTATTGATCGTACTCTGGGTGCTGGCAAGCTTGCAGGAGATCCGCTATCTTTCCGTGGTCGTCTGCTTCGCAGCGTTTTTTGTCAATGATCTGTACGGCTTTCTGAGCTGGCAGCGGATGCGGAAACGGCAGATGGGATAAAAATTACACCTCCGGTTTTCGCCGGAGGTGTTTTCTAATCATTGAATTACTTGCCCAGAACCTGCTTTACGGTTGCCGCGATATTGTCCGCACACAGACCGAATTCCTTCAGCAAATCCACTGCCGGACCGGAATAGCCGAATTCGTCATTTACACCGATCTTTGTCACCGGAACAGGATAGTTCTCAGTTACGCAGTCAGCCACCGCACTGCCCAGACCGCCGATCACGCTGTGCTCCTCGACTGTCACGATTCTGCCGGTTTCCTTTGCTGCCTTGATGATCAGCTCAGTGTCCAAAGGCTTAATGGTGTGGATGTTCAGCACTCTTGCATCAATGCCCTGTGCCGCAAGCTCCTCGGCTGCCTGTACAGCTTCGCCAACCATCAGACCGGTTGCCACGATCGTGATATCCTTTCCGTCACGCATGGTAATGCCCTTGCCCAGCTCGAACTTGTAATTCTCCGGATCGTTCAGGATCGGAGCTGCCAGTCTGCCGAAACGCATGTAAACCGGACCATTGTGCTCGATTGCCGCTTCTACGGCTGCCTTTGCCTCTACGTCATCGCTCGGAACGATGACAGTCATGCCGGGGATGGTGCGCATCAGGGCAATGTCCTCGTTGCACTGGTGAGTTGCGCCGTCCTCGCCGACGGAAATGCCCGCATGTGTTGCGCCGATCTTCACGTTCAGACCGGGATAACCAATGGAGTTGCGCACGATCTCAAAAGCTCTGCCAGCTGCAAACATCGCAAAGGTGCTTGCAAACGGGATCATGCCGGCAGCTGCAAGACCTGCAGCAACGCCCATCATATTGGCTTCTGCAATACCGCAGTTAAAGAATCTGTCCGGATATGCCTTCTTGAAAATACCTGTTTTGGTCGCAGCGGCAAGGTCAGCATCAAGAACAACAAGGTTTTCATATTTTTCAGCCAGAGCCGTCAGAGCCTCGCCGTAGCTCTCTCTGGTTGCCTTCTTCTTTACATCAGCCATTGTTACGCCTCCAATTCTGCCATCTGCTGGCGGAGTTCAGCCATAGCCTGCTCATACTGCTCTGCGTTCGGAGCAGTACCATGCCAGCCCACCTGATTTTCCATGAAAGAAACGCCCTTACCCTTGACACTCTTCTGAATGATGGCAACGGGCTTGCCGGTGATGCTTTCCGCTTCATTGAATGCACGCTCGATATCATCGAAATCATGCGCATCCATGAGGATCACATGCCAGCCGAATGCGCGGAACTTCTCATCGATCGGCTCAGGAGAGCAAACCTCTGTGATCTTACCGTCGATCTGGAGTCCATTGTTGTCCACGATCGCTGTCAGATTGTCCAGACCATAGTGCGCTGCAAACATCGCAGCCTCCCAAACCTGACCTTCCTCGATCTCACCGTCGCCAAGAATGGTGTATACATGGTACGGTGCAGAGTTGAGCTTGCCGGCAAGAGCCATACCGCAGGCAGCGGAAATGCCCTGACCGAGAGAGCCGCTGGACATGTCCACACCGGGGATGTGGATGCAGGGATGTCCCTGCAGCATTGCACCAATGTGACGCAGATGCGTCAGTTCTTCCTTATCGAAGAAGCCGCGTTCTGCAAGAGCAGAATACAGTGCCGGTGCAGTGTGTCCCTTGGAGAGCACCAGTCTGTCACGATCAGCCATATCGGGATTCTTCGGATCTACATGCATTTTAGCAAAGTACAGATAGGTCAGCAGGTCGGAAATGGAAAGAGAACCGCCCGGATGACCGGATTTTGCATGAAATGTTCCTGTCAGAACACCCATGCGGATGGCGCAGGCTGTTTTTTGCAGCTGCTTCTTGATTGTTGCGTCCATGAGTATACCTCCATTATTCTCAAACGAAACTGCCAGCAGGTCAGTCCGTTTTATTTTCCCTGTTGCAAAGCAGGATGCCGATCAGCTCCTCCACCGCGCCCTCCTCGCAGGTCTTTGTCAGAACCTGCTGTGCCGCTTCTTTTGCCGCATCCACGGCATTGGCAGGGGCTGCGCTGAAATCCGCCTGACGGAGCATTTCTACATCATTATCAAAATCGCCCACTGCTGCAAAGCACACATCCTCCATTCCGGCAAGGCGGCGATACGCGTGCAAAGCACTGCCCTTTGTGACGTTGGCAGGGAGCATTTCATAGAAGATCGGGGCAGACTGTATAAAATCCACGCCGCTGAAATTCTGTTTTCCGATCGCTTCAATGAACTGCGGCACTTCCTCGGCGGACATCGCAAAGAGCACCTTCAGCCAGCCGTCCTTCGGGATCTCGTCCAGCGTACAGTACACCGGCTCTACGCCGCAAAGCGCGATATGATGCTTTTCCCATTCATTATTGCGCACCACATAGGCATTTTGTGCGCGGAGCACCTCCACGCCAACATGGGGATACGCCTCCATGATGCCGCGTGTGATGTCGATCGCATGCGGCGGGAGGGATTCGGAAAAGAGCACCTTATCATTGACGGAATCATAGATCG